>JACQWJ010000017.1 GCA_016209325.1 Candidatus Uhrbacteria bacterium | reverse complement strand
ACCTATGATCTCTTTGACGGCTGAACAATCTTCTTCTCTTCAGGGACTGGCCCAGGAATTCCATCTGCGACTTCTCTACGTGTTTGGTTCGTTTGCTCGCGGCGATATGCATGCGCAGAGCGATGTGGATCTGGCTTATGTTGCTGATCCAGCATTATCGTTCGAACAGCAGATGGTTCTGCAAGATCGTCTGCGTTCTATCTTGGACCTTGGTGATCGGCCGATCGATCTTGTGAATCGGATGTCTGCCACGCCATTGCTGGCGGCCTTGATTCACCAGGAGGGCCGAAAGCTTTATGGAAGTCCGACGGACGATGAGCGCTTTTATCGCCAAAGCGTCCGGCAGTACCTTGATGCCAAGCCGTTGCAATTGGCTACCCAGCAGTATGTCCATGAACGCCTCGCTCTCTAACGCCCTGATTCATCAAAAGTTGAAACTGATTCTCACAGACCTGGAACGTCTGGATGTTTTGCTGCATCAACGATCTTATGAGCAGCTGGTGAGTGATGAAGCGATGAGCAGTCTCGCAGAACGTCGTTTGGAACGTGTCATCAATCGCGCGATTGATGTGAATTTGCATCTGTTGCGGAGCGTGGGATCTCCGCCGCCGAATGACTACACCCATTCGTTTCTCGATCTTGCGACCGTTGGTATTCTGACGCCAGCCCTGGCACAGGGGCTTGCACCGTGTGTCGGTGTGCGCAACATTCTGACGCATGAATACGATGATCTGGACATGAAACAATTTTTCTCTTCGTTGCAACATGCCGTGCGCTTGTTTCCGAACTATGCCCGCGAGATTGAACGGTTTATAGAGAAAGGATAATTTTGTCTTGACCAAGAAATTTTTTCACGTCCATCAACATCACGCGCGGTTTGTTTCCTTCGTTCTTGTACCCCCAGTTTCTGTCCATGCCAAAGGTGAATCCGCCGAAGTGCCTGATGAGCGCGGGGGCATGAGGGGATTCCTGGACGTACACCGTGCCGCGCTTCGGTTCGGACAGGATAAGCGGAATCGGGTGCTTCACCTCGACCGCGATGATACGGGAGAGGCGTCCGCGAAGTCCGTCCTTGCTCTGGTGGGAGATGACGGTAAAGCCCTTCCACACCTTTCGGCCATTCCACGCCTTCTCGGCCGTTGCGTCCTTCCGCGCTTCCTCCTTGGGATCGACGAATACCGCCATGAGTTCCTTTTGGTAGGCGAGCACGCGCTTTACGTCCTTCTCGCTGTACCCTTCTTCGCGCAGGGCCCAGACGAACCCACGGTCCATGATGCCGATGCCTCGTACGAGCACGGGGTCGAAGCCCAGCCGTTTCAGCTTGTCGTCCGTGACGCGGAAAAGCTTGTGGAACTGTTCCAAGGAAGAGGAGAGGAGTTTGCCCGTCTTCGCGTTGTGTGCGCGGTCAAGTTTGCCGTAGTTGTGGTGGTCGATGAGGACGACCTCCATTCCGGCACGTCGAAGCCGAGCCTCCGTTTTTGGTCCTGGCATCTCGACGATCGCGGCCCGCTGCCAGTCGCCCTCCCGCACGCGTTTCAGGATATCGGACTCGTGGTCAAGCGACGCCCCGTGGGGCTGGTCGCAGACGAGGACGGGGATCTGGAGGGCGCTCGCGAGCTTCAGAATCATGACGGCTTCCGGATCGTTGGGAGGGAGGATGAGGACGGTGTTTCGCATATGTTATACTCAGCCGGTGGTGGGGGTGGCATCGTGCGAGACCCGGATTGTCACCCGAGGTCTCCGGGGTGCAAATCCCCGCACCTCCACCACGCCTGATTGGCTTTTAGAGGATTTGACAAAAAGCCGGATGCGTGAAATACTTTTTCTAGGTGACAATCCGGGTCCTTGCACTGTGTCGAGACCGCCAAAACCCCGTTCGCGGGGTTTTTGGTTTGACACAGAAGAAAAATCAGCTATCTTTTATTTGGTTGACAAGCCGTGTTGTCTCGTGCCAAGGCCCCGTTCTGCGGGGTTTTTTGGTTTGTCTGACTGAGAGTCAAGCAAGGGTCAAACCGATGGTCATGTCTATTTCGTTGATGCGCAGCTCTTCGTGTATCTCAGGAACGTGTCCCGTGGTACGAAGTGATTTCGAGAGTGTTCCAGAAAGCAGCGCGTCCCGGTGTTCTTCCAGGGCTTGCGTGAGCTCCATGTTCCCGCTCGACACGTATAACTCGATCCGGTCCCCGATCGTGAGGCCTGCTTTCTTGCGCATGTCGTTCACGCGCCGCACCATCTCGCGGATGGTTCCTTCGCGGATGAGTTCCGGAGTCAGCTTCAGGTCGAGCTCGACGGCATAGTCGCCTTTTTGGAGGACAACTTCCTTTACGTTGATTTCATCCTTGACGACATCGATGTAGGCTTCATCGAGCGTCCCTTCGGGGAGACTCACGATTGCTTTCGCTAGCACTTGGCGCACGGCAATGCCCGCTTCCGTACGTCGCTCGAGCACGCGGGATACAATCGACCGGGTGCGACCCATGGCCTCAAGAACGTCCGTTCGAATCAGCCCGGGGTTTTCCCTTGGCCACACTTCTAAGTGGACCGATTCCTTCGCGCCACCGACTCCCTGGTAGAGGATTTCCCCCAGGAACGGGGTAAACGGAGCGATCATTTTAGAGAGCGTCTCGAGTGTGATACGGAGGGTGGCGAGGGCTTCGGCTTGATCAGACGACCCTTCCACCCCCCCTTCGTCCCCCCCTCGGGCAGGGGGGGATTTGAAGCGGTCGCGCGAACGTCGTACGTACCAGGTGGAAAGGTCGGTTACGAAGTGTTGGAGGGCGCGCGCGGCTTCCGACAGGTTGTACGCCTTGTGCGCGGTGGTCTCGTCGCGGAGCGTCTCGTGGAGCCGCGCGAGCCCCCAGGCGTCGAGGTCGTGGGTGCCTGCGGGGGAACGGCCGTCGTCGTGCGCGGCGTACAGGCCGTAGAACGACAGGACATTCTTCAGGATTGTGAGGAACTTCTTCGCCATCTCGTCCACGCCCTTCTCGCTGAAGTTCATGTTTTCGCCATTCACGATGGGGTTCGACATGAGATAGAGGC
The DNA here is from genome assembly GCA_016209325.1 of Candidatus Uhrbacteria bacterium. GTDB lineage: Bacteria > Patescibacteriota > Patescibacteriia > UBA9934 > GWF2-40-263 > UBA10014. Next base: position 28,869 of record JACQWJ010000017.1, on the reverse strand, counting down.
GCACCGCGTCCGCGCCGTAGCGGTCGAGCACGATCTGGGGGTCCGGGTAGTTCTTCTTCGACTTGCTCATCTTACTCCCATCCTCGGCGAGCACAGTGCCCGTCGTCAGGATGTTGTCGACCGCGTGCGAGCCGAAGAGTCCTACCGACATGACGTGCATGACGTAGAACCAGGCCCGGGTCTGGGCGATGTACTCGGTCACGAACTGGGCGGGGAAGTTCTCTTCGAACCACTCCTTCCGTTCGAACGGTGCGTGAACCGAAGCAAACGGCATGCTGCCCGACTCGACCCAGCAGTCGAAGATATCGTTCACGCGCCGCCCCTTTTCCGTCCGCGCGTCATCGACCCAGACCTCGATCGGATCGATGAACTCGCGGTGGTAATCCGTCAGGGATGCGACCTGGGACGGGTCTACCGCCCATTCCTTGAGCTCGGCGTAGGATCCGAGGACGCGTTTCGCGCCCGTCTTCTCGCCCACCCAAACCGGCATCGGGTTGCCCCAATAGCGGGAGCGGGAGATGTTCCAGTCCGGCGCCGTTTCCAATCCTTTTCCAAAGCGACCATGCTTCAAATGCTCGGGATACCAGGTGATGTTCTCGTTCTGCTTCAGGAGCTCCGGCTTCAGCTTCTGGACGTCGATGAACCAGGCGGGGACCGGGGAATAATAGAGCTGGGTGCTGCACCGATAGCAGGTGGGGACACTGTGGGGCTTCACCTCGTCATGATAAATCAGCCCGCGCTGCTTCAGGTCCTCGTTTACGAGCGGGTCGGCCTTCAGGATGAACATGCCGGCCCAGGGCGTCACTTCGGGCTTCAGCTTGCCTTCGGTGTCGACATGCTCGGCGAGCTGGATGCCGCGCGCCTTCATGACGCGGTAGTCCTCCTCGCCGTAGACGGCCATGGTCACGATCCCGGTGCCGTCGGTAGCCGACACGTAGTCATCAGCGACCACGACGCCCGCGCGCTCGCCCTCGGCGCGGTCGGGATAAAAGTCGTAATGCATCTCGAACGCAAGGCGTTCCAAGTCCTTTCCTTTGTACGTTTCAACCACGGAGAACTCTCCATTGAGCATCTTCAAGGTGTCTTCGGCCAGAATGTAGCACGCGTCGCCCTGCCTTGCTTTCACGTACGTCAAATCCGGATTCACCGCGAGCGCCGTCGTGACGAGCTTCGTCCAGGGCGTGGTCGACCAGGCGAGAAGAAACGTGTTGTCCTCTCCCTTCACTTTGAACTTGTACACCGTACTCGGGCCGGGAACGTCCTTGTACGAGTTGTCCATCGCGATCTCGAAGTTCGAGAGGGGAGTCGCGCAGCGGGGGCAGTACAGGATGACCTTGCGTCCTTCGTACACGAGCTCCTTCTCCCAAAGCGTCTTGAATCCCCACCAGACCGATTCCATGAACGTGTTGTCCATGGTCTTGTAGGAGTGCTTGAAGTCGACCCAGCGCGCGATGCGGCGGATCGTCTTTTCCCATTCCTGGTCGAAGCGAAGGATCGCGTCGCGGCAGGCGGCGTTGAATTTCGCGACGCCGTATTCCTCGATCCCTTTTTTGCCGCCCTTCAGGTCCAGCTCCTTCTCGATCATGTTCTCGATCGGAATCCCGTGGCAGTCCCAGCCCCAGCGTCGTTCCACGCGGTAGCCGTTCATGGTCCAAAAGCGGGGAACGACGTCCTTGATGATCGAGGCCAGGAGGTGTCCGTAGTGGGGAAGCCCGGTCGCAAACGGCGGGCCGTCAAAAAAAACGTAAGACCCGTTCGGGGCCTCCTGCTCGACGCTCTTCTTAAAGATGCGCTCCTGGTTCCAGTAGTTCAGGATCTCTTCTTCCGACTGGGGGAACGGGGATCGACTGTCTGACATAGACAAAAACTCAATAAAGACAGGTGCATCCTAGCATTTGTCCCATTGAAATGACAACGGGTCCGAAACGGCTATCGAAGCGCCTTCAGCGCAGCTTCAAATGCCGCGTACACGTCGCTTGTACTTCGTCGTTCGACAGCTTGTCGTAGCAACCTGGCCGAAGATTTCGGCAGGACGGCGGCAATACTCTCCAAATTGCCCCTCAGATCCGTCACGATGGCGTCTCCTGGCCGTCCGGTCGAGTCGGCGTGTTCCAGTGCGTCGTCCAACTCTTCCTGCAGATCGAGAATTCGCTTGCGCAACCGGGTGTTCTCGGGATTCGTGGGGGAAACGCCTATCTCCATTGGGTTCATTCCTTCGACCATATCGCGGCCAGTGTAGCAAATTCGCACGGACGTGCCTAGGCTTGGATGTTCGTTTGGTATCAGATATGATATCATGTTTTATATGTCTCAAATGGAGAAGCTTCTTGAAAAGGTTCGGCATTCGAAGACTGACCTTCCATTCACGGACCTCGAGAAGATCTTATCCCATGCGGGATATACAAACGTCCGGCAGAAAGGGAGTCATGTCCACTTTCGAAAGCCACATGCGCCGTTTCTGACGGTTCCCGTACACAACGGCAGGGTAAAGATTGTGTATGTGAAAGAAATCATTTCCCTCTTATCCGTATGAAGAAATTCACTATCGAATACGATTATATCGTCCACCATGTTTCCGATGGAGACTCGGTCGGATATAAGGCCGTTATTCCTGCGTTTAACGGTCTCGTGTTCGGGGATGATCTTTCCGCGTTGGAGGAAGGTGTTGCTCTTGCTGTTGAGGAAGAGATCAAGGCCAGGAAATCCGTACGTGGCAAGAAACGGGCCATTCCCGCGCCTGATAGGCATCAAACGTTCAGTGGAAAATTCATGGTTCGCATTCATCCCTCCATGCATGAAAAACTCGCTCTCGAAGCAAAGGCGCGCGGTAAAAGTTTGAATGCGCATATCCAAGATAAAATGTTTAAAGAATAGAGACCCCTTTACCGAAAATTCATCCATTTTTCAGGGGTCTCAATAGACTTGAATCACTATGATGGCCGAACAGAACAAAGAACTGCCCATCTACCTCGGCGCCGATCATGCCGGTTGGGAGCTGAAGAAGGCAATCCAGGCCATGCTCGAAAAGGAGGGGTATGCCGTTCAGGACCTCGGCAATGAGCGGCCGGATCCGAACGACGACTATCCCGACTTCGGCTACGCGGTCGCGAAACGCGTCGCTTCCGAACCCGGCGCACGCGGTATCCTCCTCTGCGGCAACGCCCAGGGGATCTGCATCGTGGCGAACAAAGTGCGCGGCATCCGCGCCGGAACCGGCTACAGCGCCTACGCCGCCGAGACCATGCGCAAGGATGACGACACGAACATCCTCTGCCTCCCCGGCCGCGTCCTGTCCCTCGACGAGGCCAAGCAGATCGTGCATCTCTGGCTCGAGACGCCGTTTAGCGGAGAAGAGCGGCATGTGAGACGATTGGCGAAGATAAGAGAGATTGAGAAGAGTGAGTATACTTCCATTTGATGTCGGCGTTCCGATTCCACCCACCCCTCGCATCGCCGCGCGAGGACGGTCCGAGCGCAGCCCGCCAAGTCCCCCGAGTGTAAACTTCGGGGACGCCGGCGGGCAAGCGACGCCTGCCTGTCGGCAGACAGGTTCCGCAGCGCGGCATTCGGGAGTGAAATGCCTTTCTTTTCCTCCATTTTCTTTGGCAGAGCAAAGAAAATGGAGCAGGGTTTCTGGGGCGGAGCCCCATCCTGTAAAAAACATGAGACAGGTTTTATGCCAAAAGCAAAAAAGTCCCTGGGCCAGCATTTTTTGGAGGATCGCCGGATCGTCGCAAACATTGTGCGCGCCGCCGGGATTGAGCCTGGCGACTCGGTACTGGAAATTGGTCCGGGTCGGGGGATCCTGACGCAAGCCCTCGTCGATGCCGGGGCCGAAGTCATTGTCGTTGAGACGGATGCTGATTTGATTCCGGGACTGCGTACGGCTTTCGGAGAGGCGATTTCGCTGGTGGAAGGCGACGTGCTGGGTCCGGCGGGAGACGAGGCACGCCGTCGGGCGAGCAGAGACGGCCAGCGGCCTTATGACGTCGTCGCTAATATCCCCTATTACATCACTTCCCCTATTTTGGAGCGGTTCCTGAGTCAGGAACCGCGTCCCCGCCGTTTGGTGCTCATGGTACAAAAAGAGGTTGCCGACCGCATCACGGCCCGTCCTCTGCGCATGAGTCTGCTGTCTGTCGCCTGCCAGGCCTACGGCACCTGTTCCAAGGTTTTTTCTGTTCCACGCGGAGCATTTCGTCCCATGCCCAAGATCGATTCCGCCGTGATACGGATCGATGTGCGTCCCGTGGCCGAGGGAACGGATCCCGAACGCATCATCGCCCTCGCGAAGGTCGGATTCCGTGCTAAGCGCAAGCAGTTGCATCGAAATTTGGCGGACGCGGGCGTGGTCCCGTCCGATCAGACGAAACGTCTTCTTGAGGAAATGGGAAAAGATGCGCGTGTGCGGGCGGAAACGTTGAGTGTACAAGATTGGATTCATCTTTTTACCCTGCTTTGGCAAACCCCCTCCACCTCCCCCTTGGTAAGGGGGAGAGACGTGAGTTCGGTTTTCTGATATACTCACGCCACACGCTATGGATGAGCGCGGCCCTACTTTTTCCCGGCCACGCCCGGCTTTCTCGCGCGAGCAGAAAGTCGGTTTTGGGTTATTGCTTGCCATCGGACTTGCGGGAGCCGTTTTCGGCTTATGGTCCATTCCTTCCAACCTGCGCCGCCCCTTTGACGTGCAGCTTGCGAGCTACAATGGGCCCGAATTTTTGACCCTCTCTGAGCAGGAATCGCAGGAGGCCGCCCGCCAGAAGGCTGCGGATACGGACAAGGACGGCCTGTCCGACTATGACGAGCTGTTCGTGTTTCAGACGAGTCCATACCTTGCCGATTCCGACTCGGACGGATTCGACGACAAGACAGAGGTGTATTCTGGCAACAATCCTAATTGCCCGGCTGGCAGGGACTGCACCACAGCCGTGGTCGCCGATTCCCCGGAAGCCTCGTCAGGGGGGAGCGCGGATAGCGTTTTTTCGGCTCTGTTCCAAGGTGATGCGACTCGGTTCCAAAATGCCTCTTTCGATTCCCCGGAAGACATCCAGGCGTTTCTGTCCGAGCTGAACGCGGACGACATTCGTGCCATGATGGTGGCCCAGGGTGTTCCTCAGCAAACCATTGATCAGCTGACCGACGAGGAACTTATGCAGCTGTTTCAGGAAACCGTAGACCAAGCGAACGCTTCCGGCACGTTTGACGAGCTGCTCCAAGGATCCGTTTCCGGGGACGGAACCGCGCCGGCAGAAACGGCATCATCTTCTCCGACGGAATAAACCGCTATGCCAACGCGCGGGTCTCAGACGCGAAAACGCACACGCTTCTTCCTGCTCCTCTGGGGCCTGGGTTGTAGCGCGTTCTTCTTTTTTTGGGCGCTGAAGCAGCCGTTGCTGGCACAAAGTTCCGATTCGGCCATTTCCGTCACGGCAGGCATCGCGGAAACGTCTATTGCGGCATCTACGGCTGTTTGTGGAATCTCACCCGGACCGGGTTGTCCCCAAGAGGCAGCCAATAAGGTCATCGAAAAGACCCGCAAACTGGCGCTCGTTCCACTCTTGAAAGCCACAGGATTGACCGTTTTGGTTAACATGGCCACGTTCGTGCTCGATCGGCTCGCCTATGACGCGGCGATGTGGATCGCGACGGGCGGCGAAGGACAGACCACCCTCTTCAATCCCGCGCCGGGCGACAAGGCTTGGCAGCAGTTCGCAGGGGACGTCATGGGCGAGTTCGTTGGCTCCTTGTCCAAGCCGGTTTCGGACTATTTCGACACGACGTTCAACATGTGTTCCCCGACGGATCCGACCATCCGTCTGGGAGTTCAGCTTGGCTTGAAGGCGGCCTATAAACCGCCGAAGCCCAAGTGCGACTGGCAGGCCATTCAGACGAACTGGTCCGGATTTGTCCAGAAGGCCATCTATCAAGGTCAGGAGGGAAAAGATCCAAACGCCGTCGTCTTGAATGCTGTGGCAAAAAGTTTGCGTCCCGGCCAGAATACCTTGTCGTTTGCCGTCGAAACCCAGCTGTCTGCTCATACCAAGGCCTTTCAAAAGGCCAATTTGAAGATTACTGAACTGTTTTCGAACAATGGATTCAAGCCGGTCGTCGATTTCGTCACGGGCAGCACAAAAACTCCGGCGGGCGTGGTTGAGGCAAATCTTAAGAAGAACGTCGTGGAGAAAGACGGAAAAGTCATCGATTACACATTCATGACCGCCAGCCAGAATGCCGATATCCTCATGTCGATCTTGGCCCATACCTCCTCCATCTTCGTGAACACGCTCCTGTCCGAAGGCATGAAGCAGATTTACAATGGACTCCTTCCTTCCACCTTGATCGACACCGATCCGTTCGATCCGGAAACCGCTTCCGTTGCCGGTCGGGAAGCGGCGGCGGCCAAGTACGCGAACATCATCTCGACCCAGCCGAGCACCGTCGACAACTACAGTGTGCTAAGCGAATTCGTGATCTGTCCCACAGCGCCTTCCGTTCGTCAAACCAACAACTGCGTCATCGACGCCTCGTTTGCTGAGGCCGTCTTCCGCTCGAATTCTGCGCTTCCCATGACGATTGCGCAGGCGCTTGAGAATGGTCTTCTCCATGGCGACTGGCCGCTCTATCACCCCGATGACCAGACCCACAACCAAGACCCGTTCTGCTACACCTACGGCTACTGCTACGGAAATTTGGTGAAACTCCGCAAGGCCCGTATCATTCCCATCGGATGGGAGCTGGCCGCTTCTTCGGACGAAAATCAACCGTCCTCCGAGCCTGTTACCTTGCGGGATGTGGTCGATGGATTCGATGACTGTAGCAGCGACGGCACGCTCGATGAGAGCCATCCCTGGTGCCATCTCATTGATCCGAACTGGGTGCTGAAGTACCCACAGACGCAGTGTCGAGCTTCGGTTATCGGCGACCAGGTGATTAGCACGCTCGCGGCCGCCCGCTCCGGCGACTGCGTCGATACGCCGAGCTGTGTGAGCGAGGACGAAAACGGTGTGTGCAACGGCTACGGCTATTGCGTGCGCGAGAAGAACACGTGGGGTTTCCAAGGCGACGCCTGCCCCGAGGCGTACGCTTCCTGTTTGTCGTTTACGAATACCGACAGCAACAGTCGGGGGAATTGGCTCCTCGACACCGTCGACTTCGGACCTTGTTCTGCGGATAATGCCGGCTGCCTTTGGGAGCGCACGAATAAGTATCTCGACGACGGCGGAACGCCGGACGACGCGTCCGACGACGTCTACGCTTGGCTGCCGGGAGACGAAGATTACCTTTCGGCGTCGCGCGAGAACGACGTCCTGGCGTTCGGGGCGGACGGCGTTCCGACCGACCGGGCCGCGTACGGTTACGACACCGACGACGACGGTGTAGACGACGCGTCCTACGATGTGTACGCCTTCGAGGACCGCATCACCTTCAATGGGCAGGTTGAGGCCTGTTCGGAGTCTGTCGCTGGTTGCTCGGAGCTCTATCCCATCGAGGATAGCCTTTCGTTGAACGTGCTCCGCAATCCGAGTTTTGAATCGGATGATGACAACGACGAAGCAGCTGACAGGTGGACGACCGCAGGCGGTACGAGCACCTACACGCAAGACGCCACGGATGCATTTCATGGGAGCGACGTGCATACCCTCGACGGCGGTACGCTTGTGCAGACGGACATTCCTCTTCAGCAAAACCGTTTTTATACCATGTCCTTCTATGCCAAGGGGGAAACGAGCGGAGCAGCCGTGACGGCCGAGCTTAGCCTCGTAACCTCCGACAACGAAGAAGTTGATTTGACGGGCTACACCACGAATTGTGCCGTTTCGGGAAGTACGGTCAGTCTCGAGGTGGTCGATATCAGCCTCGAAGATTTTGAAAGTGCGGACTGCGCGTTTACCACGCCCATTTTGGAAGACCCACGCACCCGTCTTGTTGGCACCTGGACGTTTACGGACGCGAGTGGCGTCATCTTGGATGCCGTCCAGCTTGAGATAGGCGAAAATCCGACCGATTTTCATGAGGGATATAACGCGGTTTCCCCCACAACAACCGCGCTTCGTGTCGCTCCCGAATGGCTTGGCTGCATAGGAAGTGCTTCCGATCCTGCGGATTGCAGCCAGTACGCCGCTGTATGTTCTGCGACCCAGGCCGGGTGCGAGCTCTACACCCCCGAGGACGGCGATCCGGCCGTGCCGGCCGTGGTGTCCACACTCGATGCATGTCCCGAGGAGTGCGTCGGATACGCCACGTACAAGCAAGAAACAACGCTCTACGACGCCGAAGAATTCCCCTTGTATTTCATTGCTGACACGGCTGCGGCCTGTACACAGGAGGATGTCGGCTGCGATGCATTCGTTAATTTGGACTCCGAGGCAGCGGAGGCCTATGCCGCGCTGCGTGCCTGTGTTACGCCCGCCATGGATCCGGGTTCGGTTTTCTTTACCTGGCAGGGGTCCGACGAGAACGGCTATCAGCTTGTGTCTTACGTCCTGTTGGAATCCGACTTGCCGGAAGAGACAACATTTACGTTTGACGGCTCTGGGGAAGAGGAAGAACAGGCGGACAAAGCTCCTTGTACGAACTGGGTCGTCACATCCGAATCCAATCTGGCTTGTGATGACGATCTCGCGGCCATTGCCGCGACTTCCGACTGCGATGAGCACGCCGATATCTTTACGGATCCGGATTGCCGCGAATTCTATGACAGCGAAGGCTACATTCATTATCGCTCCTATTCCGCGACGGTTTCCGTGGACATAGAGTGTACACCCTATCGCAAGGCGGACGCCGAACAGGCGGATTGCAACGCGTCCGGTGGGTTCTGGACGACGGCTGGGGAATGCCGCTACTTCGCGTCCCCGACCGAAAGCGATGCGTGTTCCCCGACTTCCGTTGGATGCCGCAGCTACACCGGAGGAGCGGGACGGAACGCGACCACGGTCTACGAGGACCTGTTCGAAGACGGGGAACTTTCAGAGTATTACCCAAACGCCGGGGTAAGCGTCGTCGTCAGCAACGAATCGGTGGCCACCGACGGCCACTCGATGCGGGTCGTCATGCGTTCCGCGAGCTCGATGACCACCTATCAGACGTATTTGGACTGGTCCGACAAGGATGCGGTGTACGACGCGGAGGATTCGAGCACTTGCGGAGACACCGACGGCGACGGGGCGTCCGACCAGGACGACCGGGAGATTACGAGTGACGGCTGCGTGATCGATTACGGCGACGGCCGGGCCTGTACGGTCGGCGACGGCGACAACAACTGCGGCGTCTTGGACGGTCAGCTGGTGCAGGGGAAGACGTTTCTCTTGTCGTTCTGGGCCAAGGGCAGCGGCCCGATCCGGGCAAAGTTCGTCACCCAGGGTGGAACCGGCGATTCCTATGACCTGGTGGATCCGAACGATGGGGAAGGGGACGAAGACCAGTTGACACTCAGCGGAAGCTGGCAGCTGTACGAGCTCGGACCCTTTGACACCTCGGACATCGCCGACTTCGACGACACGGCCCTCGTCAGCTGGAGCGCGGGAGCGGGAACCACGTTCTATCTGGACAACCTTGAGCTGAAGGCCGTGGAAGACAACCTAACCCTCCTCAAGGATTCATGGGTCACGCCTTCCACCTGTGACGAAACGCCTGCCGGAGCGGATGCCCCCCAGTATTATCTCGGGTGCGAAGCGTACATGGATCGAAGCGACGACGATGCGTTCCTGTACCAGTTCAGCCAACTGTGTTCCGAATCCGTCGTCGGCTGCCAGGCCTTTTACGACACACAGAATGGGTCTTCCCCCTACCCCCAGACGTTTCAGGCGACGTGCTATAACTCTACGAATACAGACGGGGACAGTGTTTATGCCTACCAAGTCTTGAACGCGGAAGAGGACGTGGTCTCTTCGGCCACCGACTGCTCCGTCGACGGCGAGACCGTCTGCACCATTCCCGCGGGAGCCAACCAGTGCCAGTTTGACCTTGAGGCGACGTTACCGGTTCCGTTCCCCGTCCACGTGGTCATGGGTCCGGAAGCTGTGTTTGTGCCTGGGGACGAGGCTGTGTATCTCATCGAGAGCGACGCCGCGGCCTGTTCTTCCGCAAGCGTCGGCTGTACCGAAGTCGGCGTGCCGACGTTCTCGACCGACAGGACATCGGTCACAAGCTTTGCGTCTACCTATCTCCTAAACCTCCCTGACAGTTATACGGACATTCTTTGCAGCAACGAAGCCTTGTTCTGCGCCGAATGGTCTTCCACCAAGGACGGCAATTTCTACTTCAAGGATCCGGGTGATCAGCAGTGCGAATACCGCACAGGCGTCGTGCTCGAGGGAACCGCCTATAGTGGATGGTTCCGTTCGGGCACGTCGGAATTCTGCTACTGGGAGGGCACCTGTTCGGGGGACGGGCTCACCGCCTGCGACAATGACGCGACCTGCGTCTTGGCAGGCCTCGGTACCTGCGACCTGGAGCAGGGGAGCTACATTCAAGGGGGAGATGTCTCGGGCATGTGGCAAAACGGCGATCCAGCCTATGCCGGTTGGGTGGGGGTATGCCCGGCGCAATACGACCTGTGTACCGAGTTCGTCGACCCGCTCGATACGAGCGAAGGGGAAAACGAGGAAGGCGTCTCCTATGTCATGCTCGACAACGACCTGTTGGACGAAGACAAAACGACTTCGGCCCAGCGCTGCAACGGCCAGGTGGGACTGAATGCTGGTTGTGTCTTGTTCAATGACACGTTGGAAAAGTCCCTCACCTACGCTGCGGGTCCGAGTTACCTCCTATCCGAGCACGCCGATCTGTTCTTCGGCGACGACGTCCACTCTCTTCAGAGTCCCGTGTCCTGTCCGGACGGCGGTAGCTTCACGTTGACCAACAAGAAAACCGTCGACGTCTGTCGCCAGCGTTGCGCCTATACGCTTCCGGAGGGCGGCAGTCTGCATGGCACCATGGCTGTTGAGGGACCGACCGACACCACGGCCCAGGAGACCGTCTTCTTCGGCTCGTCCTGTCTTATGGACGCCGACTGTCCCGTGGCCGAAGACGCGCTCGGCAACGACGTCTCGGGAACCTGCACCGACGTGGCTGTTGACGCCGATGACGATAGCGCCGTGGACAACGCGTATGATGTCGACGGCGACGGGGTCAGTGACTATGTCTTCGAAGACGACACGAACCGCATCGTCAAGGTGGCCCGCGACCGCGCCTGCGCCCAGTGGCTCGCATGCGAGAGTTCCCAGCGCTCCTGGGACGAGCGCACCAACAGCTGGCGCACCGTATGTGAGTCGGTTAATTTGTGTGCCGAGTACAAGGTGACTGGCGACGCCGGATCTTGCGCCGACCCGGTTGAGGACGACCCGGTCGTGCTCGATGCCTCCTCTTACGCGGCCCGCGACGTGTCGTGGTATGGCTTGGATTACGCGGGGTATGCCATTCCGAACCAGCTTCCCATTCATTTTTATACCCAAGCCGACGTGAATCCCCCGCGTTACTGCGCGACGGACGCTTCGGGCGAGCTTCCAGAAGGTGCCGATGGCAACGTCGTTCCTTGCGAAGAGGATACCGACTGTACGGATCCGACCTATCCCACCTGCGCCGAGGCCGTGCCCGACTACCGCCTGGCGTATATCGCCGGTTCCTGTGAAGGGGAGGATGGCGCGCGTTGCACGGTCGGCTTCTGCGAGGACAGCGGCGAGTCCTGCAATGACGACGACTCCTGCGACAGCGGCGAGTCCTGCATCGTCGGCTACTGCGAGACCACGGACCCCGCGTCTTCCTGTACCGTCGATGCGGATTGCTTGAGCGGCTTTTTCTGCACCGACAGCGGTGTTTGCGTGGACGCGAAAACAGGGGAGGAAAACACGCTCGAGACGTGTGTCGATGTTTCCGACTGCACCCCGCAAGACGTGGACGGCGATGGCGTCTCCGACACGGCCTGTGTGCCTGGCGCGTTTGCGAAGACAGGCGCTTGCTACAACCAGTCTTGTCTCGTCGGCACCGACGGCAATGCCTTCGTGAAGAGCCGTTCTGAGGTCCAGGCCTGCCGCGGTTACCCCGAGACGGACGCGCCGTTTTCTCCAGATCTCGTCAAGCAGTGGGTAGATCCGAGTGGTCTTGCCAATGGTGTGTCTGATAGCGAACTTATTTCGGACTCCACGGAAATCGATCTGTACATCAAGGAGGGGGAAAACGAACTCGATGTCGTGCCATACCAATTTGTATCGGGTTTTTCGGGCGTCAACACCTGCGCCCCGTATGTCCGCGGCGACGGGGAGACGCTGGCCGTCTCGGATGAGTGTGTGTGCTCCTACGACAAGGCCGAGTACGGAAACGGTCTGGCCCGGCGCTATTACCCGCTCAGCACGACGGTCGACAATATGCTGCCGGGTATCTGTTCCGGTGGTGCAACGCCCGGGGCAAGCTGTTCCGAAGACGGGGACTGTGGCGACACAACCAAGGGAGCTTCGTGTGTCCACATCACCCGCAAGGACAGCCTCCTCGGCTGGGAAGGATTCTGCGTCGAGCGCGACACCTCCATTCAGCTGTTTGGCAGTAGCGCCACACAGGACCGCCCCTGCCTCACCTGGCTCCCCGTCGACCAGCTCGAAGGCTCGACCGACGCGTACGCCAAGTACACGGCCGCAGGCTATCCCCTAACCGACACCTACGTGTGCGCCGAAACCGGCTACTACGTGGACCTGTACTCCACAGGCGCCAAGTTCGATGGCGAAGGGAACGTGACCGGCATTGATTACGCCTGTGCGGCCACGAACGACCTTGCCATCGACTGCGACTACGGCGAATACGGGAAGAATCCCAGCAAGTCCGAATATGTGGGGTGCATCGCGAACGTCTACTGCCCCAAGGGGTACGTGGCGCTTCTCGGGTGGTGCGATAGTAGCGGCGGAACGACCGATAGTCCGGATGCCGGCACCTTGTGCAAGGAAGAAACGGACGGATCGGATGTTTGGAACTCCGAAAAGAACGCAATCAAAGAAGAATTGTTTTCGACCCAGGACGACTGTCCCTATTTCTGCGTCCCGACCGGGAGCAGCCACATGGAAGGAGATGACTTGGGGGAGGACTGTGTCTCCGATGTTGGGGAGAAGTACGGGAATCCCATTACTTCCTACGGCACGACAACGTACAAAGTCGGCGACCTTGGCACGGATGATTTCGACACGTTCAAGGACTGCGTCGTGCGCGGCGTTCCGCTCGGGGACGAGAGTGTTTATGATACCCAGTGGACCGACGAAGACTTCGACGGATACAGCACCAGCGGATATCCCTACAAGGTCACGAACTACCCCGAATACGGCGAAGAGCCTGGTGATGAGTATGCCTACGGTATTGCCCATCGCGCGGTCGGTTCCACGATTGGCGCCTGCTGGGGAGCATACAAAGAAGAAGGCCTCATCCTTCTGTCTTATGGCAAGTTTTGCAGCAGTGATGCGGATTGCCCGTACACAGATTACGGCGAGACATGTCAAAAGACCGAAAATGTCTCCAGTGGTTCCATTCGCGTCTATCTCGGCTGCTATGAGATCGCTCAAGTCGCCTCGATTTCGGAGACGGACGCGAACAAGGCTTGGACGAACCGTTTGTGGACAGCTCAGCCCACTCCTGCCTTCACCAGCTTTGAGGGTGGAGATACGGGCGACTTCTCCGATCTTACCGTTAATAGCGATCTTCAGATGACTGTTTATCCCTACGACTATCAGGCGAGCACCTACCCTGGACCTGCTGGACGGGCGTTGTTCGGAGAATACTGGGACGGCGGCACGGCCGATGTACGTAAGCTCCGGGAATTCGAATACGACACCTGGCCGCTTCCTGTCGGAGCATGCGACGGTACGACTTCCATTTCCGGCCTGATTGGTCTCACGACAGCCTCCCCAAGCTTCGTTGAAAGTCTGTGCGGCGGGTACTACAACTATCCGGCCACGGCCCAGTACGTGTACACGGCCGACAACAAGGCCATTTTGTCGGACCAGCATCTGGGTTCTCACCTCGGCGTGTCCTACGAGGATATCGACAGCAGTAGTGCCGACACCTTCGGAGAAGACGAAGCTCTGGCCGGTTCCGTGGCTGCGAACGTCTTCGACACGTTCGGCAACAGCAGTGTCAGCAATCCCGTCAGTATCACCGATCTCGCGACCCAATTCTTTGGCAAGATTTACAGCCTGTGGAAGTACGACTGGACCAGGGATGGCGGAGGCGCGTATGTGAAGGGGGACCTCAAATCCTTGACGGGATTCAGTTCCTACAAGGACGGCCAATACGATGTGACAACCTCGGGCGACACCTACGGCACGGGTTTCAACGGCGGCGAGCCCTCCGCCCCCCAGATCGCCTCGGTCGGCGCCTGTTTCGGCACGGAGTGCGTCGAGGGGACTCAGGGCGCCTTCTCGGTCAATGGTCTCGAGGCGGGCAAGATCGAGGCCTCGGGCGGCAGCAAGCACGCCTCGGTCAAGTTCTTCGCTTGGGCCAACTCAAACCAGATGCCGCTGAAGAGCGTCCTCGTGAACTGGGGCGACGACAAGCGGGACGGCGCCTACGAGCAGTACGCCTGGCCCCCGCGGAGCACCAGTGGCAGCACGAGCACGCAAAACGACAACTTCTACAAGAACCACCGCGGCCTCAAGGAGGAGAACCGTCCCTATTGTCATCCCGACTCGAATGGCGAAAAGGAATGGGGCCTCACGAGCGCCACCTGCGAGACCTCCTACTTCAGCTTCGACCACGACTACTCCTGCTCGGAAAACATGGTCTCCGACCTGCAGCAGAAGGGCATCCTCTGCGACGAGGCCGACGACGGCACCGGCCGCCTCATCGCCTCCCCCTGCACCGGCGGCGACGTCCCCGAAGCCTCTGGCAAATGCGTCTTCCAGCCGCGCGTCCACATCAAAGACAACTGGGGCTGGTGCACCGGCTTCTGCGAGGACGGGGTGGATGGGACGGACGGGTGTTATGACGGGGAAGGCCAACCCAGTGGAGCGGATGAATGTAACTTTAAGGAGTGTCCGAGTACATTATTGAGCGGTTCTGCTGGAGATGAAGATTGTCCGGACTTCTTTGGTGGAATTACAAATCCATGGATTAACTTTGATGGAGTCATAGTTCTTGATTGGCAAAACTAGGACTAAAAAATTTTAGAGAAAATGAAAAGCCCGGCTCAGAGATGAGTCGGGTTTAAGTTCCGGCTGGCGTCAGGATGTGTGAAGCAGATGTACTTCCGTTGGAAGTCGTGTATTCGACTTCCCCGACGCCATTAGAGATCTCGCCCGTGATTGTCGCGCCGTTTTCTCCCTTACCGCTGAACGTCCCGTCTTCCAGGACAACCACAGGTATAGTGAGTCCCTCCATGATCACTTGCCCATCGCTTTCATGCGTCCACAGGCTTTTGATCTCAGTAGGATCATCATCCACCTTGTAGTCTCCGTTCGGAGCCGGCGCGTATCGAGAGAGTACGACCTCGTAACTTCCCGGACCCGAAACCTCGAGCGTGCTCGAGACGATTTCGAGGTCGGGGAAGTCGGCATCGATCACATACTTGCCTGCCGCGTCAACCGCGATCGTGCATGTAGTGACTGACTGACAGGTCGGGATCGACGACGTTCCGAGCCGGAAGCTTACACTCATCGGAGCTTTCGCCTCGATGGTGTACTCGGGAGCCGTGGCGGGGGTCGGGGTCGGTTGACCGTCGTCATCGCCCGGGATGTCGTCGTCGCCGGGGTTGGTGTTCGAACCGCCGCAGCCCGTGATGAGGGCCAAGGCGAGGAGGGGGGCGAGCAATGCTCGTCGGCTCGGGAGATACATGGGAGCCTCCAGCGTGTGGCCCGCGTCTTGTGGGCGCGGGTCGGGGTTGAGTGTGACCTCGTTGAAAGGGCGTCAGCGGCTCTCCTCAGGGCCGCTGGTTTCCGTTTAAGGGAAACGCGAAATGTCAGGACACGCGTTATTTTTTGTCCCAAAATTGCGTTTTTCTCTAAACGGAGGCAATTTCCTATCTTGAGTAAGCCAGAAAAATTTCAAAATGTCAAGGGGGAATTTAAAAACTTGGTCAAAAAATTGCTAACGAGAGCATAAAATACTGTATATTGACGTTCTTATATCGTTTACTATACTAGTAAGTACATTTACTTATCTTAGGTAAAATATGAATCAAAAAGCTAAGGAATACGTTGAAAATGAGCTCATCCGCGCTGAGGCACGCCTTGACGTCTACACGCGCGATCTTTCTGGTTTGCCGTATCCCATGCGTTCTATTGTCGCAAACGTTGAGGCACAAATGAAGACATTTGAAAAGAATTATGACGAGACTCGATGGGTGATCATGCCTGGTTTGCGCGGGGTTGGAAAAACCACCGCCCTGGCACAGACATACAAGGAACTTCGAAAACGTCACCCAGCCAACCGCGTCCTGTCTATTTCCCTCGACAACGCAAAAAACGTCGCTGGTTTTTCTCTCAAGGATATATTAGAGGGCTACGAGCAGACACTTGGGCTCGCTTATGAGCGGCAACGCGAACCGTACTATTTGTTGATTGACGAAGTGCAGATTGATCCAAATTGGGCAGGTCTTCTGAAGACACTCTATGACAAATCAAAATACGTCTTCATTTTTTGTACAGGATCGTCAGCGGTCTCGCTTCAAACAAACGCCGACGTCATCCGTCGCGCCACGTTTGAAAAACTTTTTCCCATGAGTTTTGGTGAGTTTCAGATGATCAAAAATAACATCGCGCTCCCCGTTGGGCTTAAGGCACACATCAAACAAGCGGTGTATTTTTCCGATTCAGCCAAGCCCGCCTTTAAGATCCTAAAAGAGATGGAACACGAGATTGGACGCTACTGGGGACAGATCGACCCGCTTGAGATGGAAAATTATCTTGGTGCAGGAACGTTCCCATTTGCGTTGCATTTCAAAAACTCGGCAGAGGTCTTTGACGCGATCAACAAGTTGCTCGGAAGGATCATCAGCATGGACATCGCCTCGCTTTCCCGTTTCGATACCGACACGCTCGCGAACATCAAACGCATGTTGTTTCTTGTTGCAGACGCCGACGCCATCAGCTTGCAGACGCTGGCCAAATTGCTGCACATGGGTCATGTGACGATTGCAACCATTTTTGATGTCCTCGAGCAGGCAGAGGTGTTGGTGAGAGCCGCACCGTATGGATCAAATGTGAGCAAGGTAAAGAAGCCATCAAAATATCTGTTCATGTCTCCAGCTATACGCGCCTCGTTGTTGAGCATCGGGGCAGGAGAAGGAACATTTGCCACACGTCGAGGAAGGTTCATCGAGGATTTGGCCGCTCTCCATTTTTATCGCGAGTTTATTTCTCCGGGTGCCGGGAGTCTCGCGTATGATGCGGCCAAAGGCGGAGCGGACTTCATCCTCCAACTCCTGAATGGCCAAGAAATCGTCATCGAGGTGGGAAGTGGAGAAAAAGGCACAGTGCAGGTTGCGCAATCCATGAAACAACGCAACATCCAACGAGGATTGGTCATTTCTTCAGGAGGACTCCGGCTTTCCGAAGATCAAAACATTCTCTGTATTCCATTTTCGTACTTTTTATTGATGTAGAGCGTCTACCCCTTCTCTTTGGACCAGGGCTGGGGTATCCTCCGAATGGATAAAGACTCCGTCACCTTTCCCCCTCCGGACCTAAGGCCCGGAGGGCCGGAGGCTTAACCCCCCTCGTTATGTTTGCTCGATTATTTTTCAGAATGGTTCTCTTCCTTATCGTAGTGAGCACCTTTTTTCCTAACCTTGCGCAGGCCCAGGAATCAGAAACTCCTCCTTCCCCTACATTCACGGTCACCGAGGAAATTTTGGTGATGCCACCCATCGAGACGTCATCAGAAAATATTTCTCAGAACAGGACGGAAACTGAAGAGGAAGAAGTTGAGATCCAAAAGGATTTTTCTCATATTATCCGGCAGACGACGGCATATACATGTGGTCCTGCAGCCCTTGCCACTCTCATCGGTCTCCTCGGAAGTGCGTCAACGGAAATGCAAATCATGGAATTAGCTGGTACTTCCGAAGAGAAAGGAACTTCCATGCTTGGACTTAAACGAGCAGCAAAAGAAGTTGGGTTCAATGCTGTGGCGAAAAATATGTCTGTTGAACGACTTTCTCAACTGTCTGAGATGTCTCTTGCTTTCATGAGGGGTGGAGAAGGTGTCGATCATTATGTGGTCATAAAACGTTTTGAACATGACACGTTCTTTGTTGCGGATCCAGCCGAAGGAAATGTCCATTATGCGTTTGAAGACTTTGCCGATAGTTATTCCGGCAAAATTCTTTTATTGAGTTTCCGTTTAGATACGCCTATCGTAGACCCACTCACCGGCGACCTTGTTCCTCTCAATGTCATGAGTACAGAAAGTCTTGCGAGATTTGCAGAAGAAATCGCGGATGAAGAATTAAGTGGAATAACCGGAAAAAATCCTCTTGCAGCAGCAACCGCTCTTATTGCTGTGGCACTCAAAAAATATGCCGTACAACTGACGGTTCACGCAGCCGAACGCATGGTCCAGTATGCGATCACAACAAAGGCTGTCCATACAGCAATGCAATCTGGACAAAAATATGTTGATCCGGCCGGGAAAAGTATTGTTGCTGTTAAGGATCGAGTTGCTGTCGTGCTTTCGCCTGAAATGCGGGTTATCACTGTCTACACGATTGATAAAATAAAGTCCCGTTGGCTTTCATTTGATCAGCTCCGCCTCAGTGGCATTCGTGTCGGGAGTGATCTGACGAAAATTGACGTCGATAAGTTACTCAAACAGGTTGGAAAATATTGGGCAAACTCTTTTAACTATGGAAACGATCATTTTAGAAATTCTTCGCACACATGATCCCATTGGGATCGCGGATGACGATCGTCCTGATGAATACACATCAGAGGCGTCACGGATTGCTTCCGCGTTTTTTCCTTCCATGGATCTCCCAACACTTACCAAAACAATTCATGGCATCTTTGTTGAAATGTTCGACGGTGTGATCGCAGGATCGGAAGATCGGTATAAGCTCATCGCGGAGGAAATCATGCGTAGAGGTCTGTTTCAATCCGAATAAGCTACCAGCTACAAATTTACCCTTATGTCCGCACACGCCGCCATTTTGAAGGAATACAAGTTCGCGATCGACCACTTGGTTCCGACCGTGCCCGAGGTTGTGAAGGAAGAGGCTAAGTCTGCGTATGAGGCTTTGAAAGAGAAGGAATACCTGACCGAAGAGGAGGTCACGGAAGCTCTCGTGAAGACGGGGCGGGCGGAGTACCCCCATCGTCATGCCTACCGGGACCTTACCCAGCAGCTTGGGGAATCGCATCGGGTTGAGGCTGTGCTCGAACACGCCGAGCCTGCGGTCGAAAAGAAGCTGCGTGAGCTCTTGCATGACACAAGTGCCTCCCTCGACGAGGTGCTGAAAAGTTCGCTTTTTGAGGACAGCTTCACGCCCGAGGAACGCTATCAGATCCAGGACGGCGTGATGCATGCCGAGGAGCACATGCAGGAGGAGATGACGGAAGTCGTGGAGAAGCACCGCAAGGAGTACGACGCGCTCGTCGAGACCTATGCCCGCCGTATGGCCGAGATCGACGCCCAGCTCGAGCAGCTGCGCGCCTTGGCGAATCAGGACCCCAAATGGAAGGACGAGATTGTCGACAAAGTGCGCACGCTCGAGGCCGGCTGGTCCGTAACCGAGCGCGACCCCGAGCTCGAACTCATCAAAAAGGAAATCGAATACTGGCGCGGCACCTTAGGAGAAGATGTTTAGTTTGCGTCCACCGATCCACCCACCCAACAACCCGATCGCGCATCGCCGCGCGAGGACGGTCCGAGCGCACCCCGCCAAGCCCCCCGGGTGCATACCTCGGGGGCGCCGGCGGGGAAGCGACGCCTGCCTGTCGGCAGACAGGTTCCGCAGCGCGGCACTCGTTGTGAAATGCCTTTCTTTTCCTCCATTTTCTTTGGCAGAGCAAAGAAAATGGAGTGGGGACTTTGGGGCAAAGCCCCATTTTTGTGGCGTAGAAAGGTGTTCCTTATTGGGTTGTCTTGAGGGGGGTGTTCATGTTAGACTAAAGGCGTTGTTGGCTTGATTTTTCTATGCAAATCGTTTGGCACGGCCTGTCGTGCTTTGAGGTTACTTCCAAGACTCCCGACGGCGACGTGACCCTCGTTTTGGACCCGTACGCCCCGGAAACCGGCCTGAAGCTTCCTCGGAGCCTGTCGGCAGATCTCGTTGCCGCCACCCATGGTGGGGAAGACGCCCATCATGTCGAAGCGGTTGAGGGAGAGCCGTTTCTCATCGACATGCCCGGGGAATTCGAGGCCAAAGGCGTCTTTGTCTTTGGCATCCACGCCCCCCTCCAGAAGGGGTCCCGCGACCATCGGATCTTTTGCGTCGAGCAGGAGGGACTGCGCCTCGTCCACCTCGGTGCCCTCGACCGTCCGTTGACCGACGAGGAGCTTCAGCAGTTGGGGCAAGTCGACATCCTGATGGTCCCGGTCGGCGGCGGGCGCGTGCTTAGCCCCAAGGCTGCTTCCGAGGTCATTTCCCAGGTCGAGCCCCGGGTCGTCATCCCCATGTCCCATCAGCTCCCCGGGCTGAAGGAGGAGGCCGCGGGCGTCGAGAGCTTCTGCAAGGAGCTCGGTGTGTGTCGTCGCGAGGAGGGGACGAAGTACAAGGTCACCCGCCGCGACCTTCCAGAGGAAGACATGCTCGTCATGACCCTTCAAAGGGGTTAGATCGCCTATGCCTTCGTCCACGCGAAAACGTCCGGACGCGATCATCCTCCATCCCCTGTCGCCCCGCGACCGTCTGCGCTTTTACGCGGGCGTGACCGGCGTTTCCGCCTGTGTCCTCGGCGGATGGCTCTGGACGGTCTGGGGATCGTTTTTGGAGAATCCCCTGTCTCTCTCTGGTTCGTCTTTGGGAGAAGTGGGGCAGGGCGTCAAGGAAATCGTGGCCGACGTTCGCGAGAATGTGACCCTGCCGACCTCCGAGCTCACGACTGCCGCCAGCGCCGCCCTGGCCCCCGTGCAAACCGGCATCGAGCAGCGCCAGGCGGCCCTTGAGACCGTGACGGAACTGATGGAGGCCAAGCTGGCCGAAGAGGCGGCGGTTAACGCGGCTCCGGAAACGGACGCTCCGGCAGCCGAGCCGGCCGGGACGCTTCCGCCCGAAGACGCCGAGACTCCGCTTCCGTCCGATTCCCCGTAGCATTCGCTGATTATGCCAAAGCAACCCCCCCAGGAATCCCTCCCCGCGCCGGATGCGCCGAATGCGTTCGGTACGCTGGAACCGCGCGACATCCGCGACGAGATGCAGGATGCGTATTTGGATTACGCCATGTCGGTCATCGTATCGCGCGCGCTGCCGGACGTGCGCGACGGCCTGAAGCCCGTCCATCGCCGCATTCTGTACTCCATGTGGCAGACAGGCCTTCGCTCGGGCTCGCGCTTCAAGAAGTGCGCGACCGTTGTCGGAGACGTGCTTGCGAAATACCACCCGCACGGCGACATCGCGGTGTACGATTCGCTGGCGCGCCTGGCACAGGACTTCTCGCTCCGCTACCCGCTCGTCCATGGGCAGGGGAACTTCGGCTCGCTCGACGGCGATCCGCCCGCCGCCTACCGCTACACGGAGTCGAAGCTCAAGTCCCTGGCCGAGGAGATGCTCTTCGACATCGACAAGGGTACGGTCGATTTCCGTCCGAACTACGACGGCGCCCACGAGGAACCGAAGATCCTGCCTTCCAAGGTTCCGAACCTGATCGTGAACGGGACGCTCGGCATCGCGGTTGGCATGGCGACCAACATCCCTCCGCATAACCTGACAGAGGTTTGCGATGCGCTTTCGCATTTGATCGATCATCCGGACGCGACCGTCGAGGACCTCATGGTGTTCATCAAGGGTCCCGATTTCCCGACCGGCGGCATCATCTACAATGTGAACGACATCCGCCAGGTCTACGCCACGGGCAAGGGAGGTATCTTGACCCGCGCCAAGACGGAAATCGTCGAGGATAAGAAGGGTGGCACCCGCATCCTCGTCCACGAGATCCCCTACCAGGTGAACAAGGCAACCCTGCTCGAGAAGATCGCCCTGCTTGTGCGCGAAAAGAAGGTCGAGGGCATCCGCGACCTGTGGGACGAGTCGACTCAGGCAGGTGTCCGTATTGTGATCGAGCTGAAGAAGGACGCCTACCCAAAGAAGGTCCTGAACCGGCTCTTCCAGTCGACCCCGCTTCAGGAGACCTTTCATGTGAACATGCTGGCGCTTGTCGACGGCATCCAGCCGCGCGTCCTGACCTTGAAGAACATCCTTGAGGAGTACCTGAAACACCGCGCGGTGGTGGTTCGCCGACGCACCCAGTTCGACCTCGACCGGGCCCGCGAGCGCGCCCACATCCTCGAGGGGCTCAAGATCGCGCTCCTCCACATCGACAAAGTGATCGCCGCCATCAAGAAGTCGGGCGACCGCGAGGAGGCCCGGGGGGCCCTCATGCGGCAGTTCAAACTGTCCGAGCCCCAGGCGATCGCCATTCTCGAGATGCGTCTCCAGCAGCTCGCGAGCCTCGAGCGCCTGAAGATCGAGCAGGAGTACGAGGAGAAGCAGGCCTTGATCCGCGAGCTGGAGGCCATCCTGAAGTCCGAGAAACGTCTGGCGGGCGTCGTGCGTGATGAGGTTGCCGCGCTCAAGGAGGCCTACGGCGACAAGCGTCGCACGGCGGTCATGGGACAGGGTCTCAAGGAATTCTCGATGGAGGACGTCATCCCTGACGCCCCAGCCATCGTCATGATCACCCGCGGCGGCTATATCAAGCGCGTCTCGCCCGACTTGTTCCGTTCGCAGGAGCGGGGAGGGAAGGGCGTGGCCGGCCTCACCACCAAGGAGGAGGACGAGGTCGAGCAGCTGTTCTCGACGAGCACCCACCGCGATCTCCTCTTCTTCACCACCCGCGGGCGTGTCTTCCAGATGAAGACCTACGACATTCCCGAGGCCAGCCGCACTGCCAAGGGAACCGCCCTGGTCAACTTCCTGAACCTGGCTCCTGGCGAGGCCGTGTCGGCCGCGCTCTCGATGGCCGACATGCAGGGCTGCAAGTACCTCTTCATGGTGACGAACAAGGGGACCGTGAAGAAGACCACCTTCGCCGACTTCGAGCACATCCGCCAGAATGGGCTCATCGCGATCAAGCTGCGCGATGGAGATAATCTTGAGTGGGTGAAGCCCACCACAGGCAAGGACGAGCTCATCCTTGTGACTGCCCAGGGTCAGGCCGTCCGCTTCCACGAGAAGTACGCTCGCCCCATGGGTCGCGTCGCCTCCGGTGTCCGTGGCATCCGCCTCAAGGGCGCGGACTTCGTGGTCGGCATGGACGTGATCTCCGCCGAGGCAGCGGCCTCGAAGGAGCCACCGCATCTTCTGGTGGTCATGAAGAACGGCTTCGGTAAGCGTACCTCCGTCGACGAGTACAAGGTGCAGGGCCGTGGTGGGTCCGGCATCATGACAGCCAACACGAAGGGCAAGACGGGACCGATCGTCGCGAGCCGCCTCGTCGACGCGAAGGACGCGCGCGACCTCATGGCTATCTCCATGGGAGGTCAGGTCATTCGTATGTCTCTCTCGTCCGTCTCGGTGCTCGGGCGCGCCACCCAGGGGGTTCGCCTCATGCGCTTCAAGCAGGCCGACGACCAGGTCGCGAGCGTCGCGATCGTTTGACGCGACGCTTCCGGTTTGGTAGGGTTTTGCCGACTTACTGTCTTACTTTTATCGTATGGGTCTTCCCGGCCACCGTCGAACAAGTTCCCACAAGCGGCGCCGTGCCGCCCATTTCGCCTTAAAAAAGGCCACGATCGGCATCTGTAAGCAGTGCCAGAAACCGGCTCTTCCACATCAGGCCTGCCGGGCTTGCGGCTACTACGCCGGTCGCCTCGTCCTCGACGTCGGGCGCACGACCAAGCGCCTTGCCGCCAAAGTCCTGACAACCAAGAAGAAGGCCAAGGCAGCTCCGGATGCTTCCTAACGTTCAGTATCGACGTTCTTTTCGCCCTTTCCCTATGTCCAACCGCCACCTTGCGCGCACCATTACCATGCAGTCTCTCTACCAGTGGGACTTCAATGGACAGGACGTCGCGCGTATGCCCGAGTATATCGCCTTCAACCGTCGGGAATTCGCTCCCCATTTTGACGACGGCGGGTACGTGCAGGAGACGATTGACGGCGTGCTTGCGCATCGCGCCGAAGTCGATGCCTTGATCGAGCGCTTCGCCCCCAACTGGCCGATCGACACCATGACGTTCATCGACCGGAGCATCTTACGCCTCGGCACCTACGAGCTCGCCTTTGACGCGGTCGTGCCTTCCAAGGTGGCGATCAACGAAGCGATCGAGCTCGCGAAGGGATTCGGTGGGGAGGCCTCCGGACGTTTCGTGAACGGCGTGCTTGGTGCTGTCTACAAGGATATGCTTGCCCGTGGTGCGATCAAGGAGGTGGATAAGGAGCCGCCGAAGAAAAAAGAGAAAGAGAAGGAAAAAGACGTATGAATGAACTAGAAACCGTTGAAGCCATCCTCGGCGTGACGTTCCGCAACAAGGACATTCTGCGCCAGGCGCTTGTCCACCGCTCGTATCTGAACGAGCATCCCGATTTCCGCTTGGGCCACAACGAGCGGCTCGAGTTTTTGGGCGATGCCGTGCTCGAGCTCGTGGTGACCGAGTTCCTCTTTTTGAATTACGACAACCCCGAGGGCGAGCTTACTAACTGGCGCGCGGCCCTCGTGAACGCCGACACCCTGACCGACATCTGCGCTGCGCTCGGCGTCGAGCCTTACCTCTACTTGTCCCGAGGGGAGGCCAAGGATTCCCAGTCCAAGGCCCGCCGCTACATTCTCGCAAATGCCTTTGAGGCGCTCATCGGGGCGATCTACCTCGACCAAGGATGGGAGCCTTCCAAGGTGTTTATCACGAAGTTCGTGCTCGTGAAGCTGCCTGGGATCCTCCACCACCAGCTTTACCTCGATCCCAAGAGCCGTTTCCAGGAGGCCGCCCAGGAAAAACACGGCGTGACTCCCACCTACAAGGTCATGTCCGAGGAGGGGCCTGACCACGCCAAAACCTTTCAGGTCGGGGTCTGTCTCGGCAAGGACATGGTGGCGATTGGCACAGGCATGTCCAAACACGAGGCCCAGGTAGTCGCCGCGACGAAAGCCTTGCAGGAGATGGGATGGTAACGCCTATGCCGCTTCAGAGCATTGATCCCCTCCTGCGCGAGGCCGTCGGCCGCCGCGCGTCCGACATGCATCTTGTTGTCGGTCATCCACCCTTGTTTCGCATCGACGGGGCATTGGTAGCCGTTTCTGGAAAGAGGGATCTTGCGTTGCGCGAATTGGAGGGCGTTCTTCGTCTGATGCTGTCTGAGCTTCAATGGAAAACGTTTCAGACTTCCCATGAGCTCGACTTCGCCTACGAAGCCGGCGACCACCGGTTCCGCATGAATCTCCACATGGAGCGCGGGAATCCCGCCCTGGCGGGACGCCTCATCCGCCGAGAGCTTCCCACGTTTGAGGAGATCGGCCTTCCGGCATCCGCCTGCGCCATGATCACCCATCCGAGCGGTCTCGTGCTCGTGACGGGTCCCGCGGGTTCCGGCAAATCCACTACCTTGGCCGCCATGATCGGGCAGATCAACGCGACCCGGCCGGTCCATATTGTCACCCTTGAGGATCCTGTCGAATTCGTCTTTCCTTCGGCAAAGGGGCTTGTAAAGCAGCGGGAAGTGGGAACCGACACGCAGTCGTTTGCGGAGGGGTTGAAGCACCTCCTTCGACAGGACCCGGAAGTGATCATGGTCGGCGAGATGCGGGATCCCGAAACAATCGCCACCGTGTTGACCTTGGCCGAGACGGGGCACCTTGTTTTTTCGACGCTCCACACGCGTTCCGCGGCGGCTACCGTGACCCGCATCATTGACGCCTTCCCGGCAACCCAGCAGGATCAGATTCGCCTCCAGCTTTCCCTTTCGCTCCGCGGTATCGTGTCCCAAGTCCTTTTTCCCAAAAAAGGTGGAGGACGGGTCGCGGCGCGCGAGATTCTTGTCGCCAACGCCGCGGTCGGAAACCTGATTCGAGAACAGAAGATCGAACAGATCCCAAACGTGCTTCTGACGGGGCGCAAAGAAGGCATGTGCTCGTTTTCCCAATCGGTTCAGGAACTAGTGGCAGAGGATATTCTGGATGAAACTTTCGCTCTCCCCTATCTCGATATTCGGAGAAAGCGCGTCTGACACACTTTACAAAAAAACGGCAGGATTTGGAACCTGCCATTTTTTGTTAAACATGATTCGTATTTTAAAAAAACCCGCGTGCTCGTACAGCACACGGGTTCGTTGGACTCGAGGTGTTCATCTTCCACAGAGAGTCCGTCCGTGGAAGAGGTGTCGTTAGCTGTTTTCAGCTTTCCATTTCAGGAAGGCCTCCTCAGATTCGAACGGTCCATGTTCGATCCGGAGGCGGGTCTTCTCCTGATATCTCCAATCCATCCACCCGATGTTTTCGGGTGTGATGTGGAAGTCGGCGGGATCGTCATCCCACTTCCCGTACTTTGCGAAGTCGAGAATCAGGCGCTCCGAACAGCTCGGATCCTCGAGGTCGTTTGCTCCGAAGAACGCCGTCTGGTTGAAT
Source organism: Candidatus Uhrbacteria bacterium (assembly GCA_016209325.1). Taxonomy (GTDB): domain Bacteria; phylum Patescibacteriota; class Patescibacteriia; order UBA9934; family GWF2-40-263; genus UBA10014. The sequence goes on along the minus strand of JACQWJ010000017.1, from coordinate 2,182 downwards.
TTTTTGATCCATCCAACCATCCTCCGTTCCCAGAGTTTTTCCGTGAAGTGGGATAGGCTGTGCGTCCACCCGTGCGGGGATAGACGGCACCAGTTCCAGGCTTTTGCGGAAGTAAGAGTAAGATGTCTCGTGTCCTTAAATTCTTCCGTCCGATCAGTGACCCGAAAGTCGAAAAATTTCTGGAGGGCGGCCTCGATGAGTTCCGGGTAACAGATCGTCGAATTCTGTTCCCGGAGCCTTATTTCGGCGCACATTTCAGCCCCCAAAAGTTTCTCGTGCATTTCCGTAAAGACCATCGGAGTGCTCATGGAGAACACTGTTTTGACATAGCATTCAACCTCCCGATAATCCTTTGCGGTCCTGATTATGTCAGTCGCCCCAACGGAGTCGTTGTTTCGAAGCGCCACTCTAAAAAGCTCTGCTTTTTCATCCATGTTCATCGCCTTCTCCCTTCAAGGTTGTTGAGGATACTTTTTAGATCCTCGGGGTTCCGATTCGCACTTTCATCAATCTTGATACCATCATCTTCGAACTGCCACCTTCCACCACCGCTATTGGCGATGACGAGACCGGCATACCCTTCTTTACGAAGGGCTCGGATCACATTCGTTCCCGTGATGCCTGATTTGCTAAGTCCGTAACCGACCAGGATGACATCTGGTTGAAGCGTCAGCATTGTCTGGCTCTGTTCAATAGACTCGAACCGCACCAGGGGTAATAACTCGTGCTCACGCTCGCAACCAGAGTCTTCCCATTGTCGTCGGATTTCGTTCACTCGGTCGTCTATGAACAAAACTTTTGCCACGTTTCTCACCTCGTTTTTTGGTTGTGATGATCTTGTTGCGGAGAATTTTTGGAATCTCATGCAACAGTCTATGGTACTTGTTTTGAGAAAAATTGTTTATACCATCGTCGACAATATGTATAGATATTGCTATTTTTTGGCTAATCTGATTTACTATTTGTGTCGATGGTATTTCCACAACATTTATGATTTTTTTCTCATTTTTCATCAGTTTGGGATTTTGAAGAAAGTGAGCAATGAATTTTACCAGACATATCTAAACTTGCACTTTAAATATGTCTGGTATATAATTTTTCTATATGAAATCTCGTATTCTCACCAAAACAATTAAAAAAGCCATAAAGACATTTCCCGCAGTGGTGATTACAGGTCCTCGCCAATCCGGAAAAACAACGTTATTGAAACAGGAATTTGGAAAAACACATACGTATGTTTCCTTGGAAGATATTGATAAACGATTACGAGCCAAGGAAGACCCATTGGCTTTTTTGGAACAGTACAAACCACCTGTAATTCTGGATGAAATTCAATATGTTCCAGAATTGTTGTCTTATATTAAAACGAGAATTGATGAAGATCGAACTCCAGGTCATTGGCTATTAAGTGGATCACAGAATTTTGTTCTTATGGAAAATGTGAGCCAATCATTGGCCGGTCGAGCTGCTATTTTAACGTTATTACCCTTCAGTTTGGCAGAACAATTTGAATACACAGAATCAAGTTTGAATGTGCATGATTGGTTGGTATCTAAAAAGAAAAACCCCACAGGGAATAAAAAACTGGATATTGCAGATTGGATTTTACGAGGGAATTATCCAGAACTTGTAAGCAACCCATCTGTTGATCGTAAATTATGGTGTAATTCCTATATTGCTACGTATTTAGAACGAGATGTCCGAAACATGACACAAGTAGGGGATCTCAATCAATTTGAACGTTTTTTGAAAATGTGTGCTATCCAAACGGGTCAAATACTCAATTTGTCTGAACTTGCTCGTGATATTGGTATCAGTGCTCCAACAGCTAAACAATGGCTTTCTTTATTGGAAGCGAGTTATCAAGTTTTTCTTCTTTATCCCTATTTTAATAATCATGGGAAGCGTATTATTAAAAGTCCAAAACTCTATTTTTCTGATACGGCATTAGCAACATTTTTACTAGGAATCCATGAGGCAGAAACGTTGTATCAGAGTCCCTATTTTGGACGCATATTTGAAACAGCAATTATTAATGATTGTCGCAAACGGTTTTTAAATTTTGGAGATAACCCCTCATTGTTTTATTTGAAAACACATAATGGGTTAGAAGTTGATCTTGTGATAGAAGAGAGCCAAAAGGTATTTTTATTTGAATTAAAAAGTGCAACAACCATTACTT
>JACQWJ010000015.1 GCA_016209325.1 Candidatus Uhrbacteria bacterium | reverse complement strand
TGACTGTGGAGATAACAAAACGACCCCGGAAAAAGGAGTCGTTTTGTACATGGGACACATCCCTATGGGTCGCCCCACCTGCCTGAGGCAAGTGAGTTGCACGATAAGAAATTGTCCTGGCGGACCGGAAGGGATTCGAACCCTCGATCTTCTCCGTGACAGGGAGACGTGTTAACCGGGCTACACCACCGGTCCGCGCGGCCTTCTTTCAAAGACGGCGACATGATAGCAAGGTGGAAATTTTCCCGCAAGCCCTCGAAAGGTAACCATTCACCTTTTCCCAGTAAACCTCAACCGTAACAGAATGGTCTGCTTGAGCCCTTGAGACGATCATAGAACTCCTCTCACATACGACCACAGAGCAAGGTCTCACCGTGATGGCCGTCATCGACCAAAACAGCTACCCAACAGGAGTAAAAGTTTCAGATGAAGAGATGCAGCAGTTGAACATCGTGCATCACCCATTCCATGGGGAGTGGAACTACACCATCAAGCCGCAAACAGATGGGTTAGGGTGAAGTTGTTGGTGGACGGGTCCTAAGGGGAGGTCACACTAAAACGCGATTTCCAACACCGCAATCTCCGGCGGCACAAATAACCGAGCGCGCGGTCCGGTTTCGCCCACGCCCGACGTGATGAACAGCAAGGTTTCGTCGAATCGGAATAGCCCGCGATCATACTCATTTCCAAGCGCGGTCGGAATCTGGGGCACGGGCCCTAAAAACGGAAGACGAATCTGGCCTCCGTGCGTGTGACCCGCGAGGATCAGGTCCGCTACCCGGCTTGCCGGCGACAGGACGACGTCGGGATTGTGAGCAAGCAGGACGACCATGTCTTCCTGTTTCAGGTTCCTCAACGTCTGGTTCGGATTGCCTTCAAACCATACATCATCGACACCTGCAAGAATCACGTCTTTGTTACCGACGGTGATGTGGATCGTCTCGTTGCGGAGCACCCGGACGCCGGCTTCTTCCAAACGCTTCACGACCACCTCGTCGGCCTCGGTCTCGCGATAATCGTGATTCCCCGTCACGGCAAACACGCCGTACGGAGCCGACAGGTCGCGGAGGAGAAAGAGTCCATCCGCCTCCTCCGGCTTCCCCGCGATGAAGTCCCCGGCCCAGAGGACGACGTCTGGCCGAGTCGCCTGGATCGCCCCGACGATACGCCGCGCCCACGTCTCGTCCCGGTACGGCCCGAGATGGATGTCAGAAACGAGCGCGACGCGCAAGGAGCGGTCCGCGCCGTCAGACAGCGTGACGCGCTCCTCATGGATGAGGAGGATCTGCGGCTCGACGAAGCTGCCGTAGAAGACGACGCCCCATGCGCCGAGGCAGACGGCAAAGTCGACCGCGAGCGGACGGCGCCGGCGGTGCATCCAACGTTTTCCAAGCTCGACCAGGAGCATGCCCGTGGCCACCAGAAAAAACAGAATCACGGCGTCGAAGTGCCACCAGCGCATACCCTGGGAAATGCCCGGCTTACTTCATCTTCCCGACGTGCTCCACCATATCCATGAGACGGACGGAGTATCCCCACTCGTTGTCGTACCAGGCGAGGACCTTCACGAGGTCGCCGTCGACCACGCGGGTCATCTCGAGGTCGACAACGGACGAGAGAGAGCATTGAATGAAGTCCGAGGACACGAGCGGAACGTCGGACACACCCAGGATCCCCTTCCAGCGCGCGGACTTGGCGGCTTTGCGGAACGCGGCGTTAATCTCCTCGACCGTCGTCTTCCGGGAAAGGACAAACGTGAAGTCAGACAACGAAACGTCGAGCGTGGGCACGCGCACGGCGATGCCATCGAATTTCCCCTTGAACGCCGGAATCGCCTCGGTCGTGGCCTTGGCGGCCCCTGTCGAGGTCGGAACCATGTTCGTGAGCGCGGCGCGGGCGCGGCGCATGTCCGGATGGAGCTTCGGCGGCAGGCCGTCCACGATGTTCTGCTCGGCCGTGACCGAATGAATGGTCGTCATCATGGCCTTCTTGACCCCGAAGGCCTCCTGCATAATCTGAGCGACTGGGCCGATCGAGTTCGTGGTGCACGAGGCATTGTTCACGATCCGATCGGTCTTCTTGCAGGTCTTGTGATTCACGCCCATGAGGTAGGTCGGCACGTCCTTCGCGGGAGCGGAAATGACCACGCGTTTGGCGCCGGCCTCGAGGTGCTTCCCCGCGTCGGCCGCGTTCGTGAACCGACCCGTCGACTCGATGACGACATCCACCTTGTGCTCCTTCCAAGGAAGCTTCGCGGGATCCATTTCCGCCACCACGGGAATCTTCTTCCCATCGACGATCACGTGACGCGCATCGAACCCAATCTCAGGCCTCCACGTCCGGAACACCGAGTCGTACTTCAGAAGATGCGCCAAAATCTTCGGCTCGGTCATGTCGTTTACCGCCACGAACTCGACGTTCGCCCTCCCCCACCCCGCCTTGAACACCGTCCGTCCGATCCGACCGAATCCGTTAATAGCGACGCGCAACATAAGAAACCATTCAGAAATAAAGCGTTTCCATCATAACACGAAAAACGATCAAAAAAATACCCGACCGACGGCCGAGTATCTTTCCCACTTCGTGTTACGCTCCCAGGTTGAACCGGCTGAACCGGCTGACCTGGATGTTCTCGCCGAGCGCGGCGATCTTTTCCTTGACGACCTCCTCGACTGTCTTGTCCTCGTCCTTCACGAAGGACTGGCGGAGCAGGCAGACATCGGAGAAGTACTTGTTGAGCTTGCCCTCCACGATCTTCTCGATGATGTCGAGCGGCTTGGCCTGGCCGGCCATTTCCTCGCGGTAGATCTCCTTCTCCTTCTCGACCACGGCGGCGGGGACATCCTCAGGCTTCACGTAGAGCGGGTCGGAGGCCGCGACGTGCATGGCGAGGTCATGGCAGAGTGCGGCGAACTGATCGGTGCGCGCGACAAAGTCGGTCTCACACAGCACCTCGACCATGGAGCCCACACGGCCGTTCGCGTGGATGTAGGCGTAGACGCGCCCCTCACGGGTCTCGCGCTCGGCCTTCTTCGAGGCCTTAGCCACGCCCTTCTTGCGCAGGAGCTCGGCCGCCGCCTGGACGTCGCCGTCGGTCTCGGACAGCGCGCCCTTGGCGTCCATGAGTCCCGCGCCCGTCAGCTGGCGCAGCTGCATCACCATCTTGGCGTCGATTGTCATAGAAATGATTCCTCCAAAGGGGTTAGGCGGCGTTTTCGGAGGCAGACGGCGCCGGAGCTGCAGGCGCAAGCGCGGCGGCCGGCATAACCACCTTCACGACTGTCGCGGGCGCGGCCGCGTCGGCTTTGGCCTTGACCGCAGCCCGCTCGGCGGCACCCCTGTCCCACTCCTTGCGTCCTTCCTGCACAGCTTCCGAGATCACGCGCAGCATCATGTCGATACCCTTGACCGCGTCGTCGTTGGCCGGGATGGGCCACTGAACGTCGTCGGGGTTCACGTTGGTGTCGCAGAGCGCGGCGATCTGGGTGCCGATCACCCGGGCCTCGTCAAGCGCCGTCTTCTCGGCCTTCATGTCGACGATGAACACCACGTCGGGCATGCGCTCAACGGTCTGAATGCCTCCTACCTTGCGGTCAAGCTCCTCGATCTCGCGGCCGAACCACAACTGTTCCTTCTTCGTGTACTTGCGGAGCTCGCCCTTAACCTGCTGATCCTTAAGGGTCTTGTAGCGGCGGATGAGCTTCCGAATCTCGAAGAAATTCGTCAGGGTGCCGCCGAGCCAGCGGTTGTTGACGTAGGGCATACCGCAGGCCTCGGCCTCGCGCTTCACGATCTCGGAGGCTTGACGCTTGGTGCCGACGAATAGGATGACCCCTCCCCGGGCGGCCACGCCCCGCAAAAAGTCGACCGCCTTCTCGAGCTTCTCCTGGGTCTTCTCGAGGTTGATCACGTGGATGCCGCCGCGCTCGGTAAAGATGTACGGCTCCATCTTGGGGTGCCAGCGGGACGACTGGTGTCCGAAGTGGACGCCCGCCTGGAGCATCTCGGCAAGGCTTGGAATGGTTGGCATAGGTCCTTTTTGTTCCTCGGTGGAAACGCCAGAGCCTGTCTAGAATTTTTCTTCCAGGGACATTTGGATCATGTTTTGAACGAAAACGTTGAAGGCCGACGAAGCGTAGCCATAGCTACGGTGAGGAGGTCTGAGACGTTTGCAGCCAAAACAGGGCCAAATAGAGCCGGGAGAAAAAATTTTAGATAGGCTCTCAGGCCCCGACGAAAGCCGGGGAGGATCTGCGCGCCTTTGGCCCACCTGTGTGATTAAGAATTTGCGCCGAGTATATAGGCGTTTGTTTGGTGCGTCAAGCTGCAAATCATGCTGCAAATCATGTCGGGGATAGGCTTCTCGGCCAGTGACTGGAAGCCGCGAAACCGGAGGAACCAGGACAGGGGATCTGGCCACGAAACAAGTTGGCCGTGGTCGTCCAGAATAGGGGTAAAGGACCCGACCTCCGCCTTCACGAACCGAACACGTTCGATAGTAGACCGTAGAAAGGAAAAGGGGAGAGTTTAGGCGGCTACGGTCTATCAAAATTCAACAAGCTAAAAGCTCAAATCTAAAATCTTCCAACCAAAGGCTGACGGCTACAAAATCAGCATCGCGTCCCCGAATGAATAGAACCGATACCCTTCCTTGATCGCCTCCCTGTACGCGTTCAAGACAGGTTCCCTCCCCGCAAACGCGGAGACGAGGACGAGGAGCGTCGACTTCGGCAGGTGGAAATTCGTGATGAAACCGTCGATGACGCGGAAGTCGAATCCCGGCGTGATGAACAGATTCACGTCGCCGACGAAACCGCGCGGCGGCAAACCCCTCCTAGCCTCCCCTTGGTAAGGGGAGGAATCAGGAATCGGAACGCGAGTCCCCCTTACCAAGGGGGACGACAGGGGGTCCCGCGAATCAGTTTCGCGTGCTGCGCCCTCGAGCGCACGGACGGTCGTGGTGCCGACAGCGATGACGCGACGGCCTTCCGATTTTGCCGCGTTAATCCGCGAGGCGGTTCCCGCGTCGATCTGGACAAACTCCGCGTGCATCTCATGCTCTTCGAGCGTTTCCACCTTCACGGGACGAAACGTGCCGACACCGACGTGCAGGGTCACGAACTCGAACTGGACGCCCTTTTTCCGCAGCTCTTCCATGAGCCGTTCCGTGAAGTGAAAGCCAGCCGTGGGCGCGGCGACCGATCCTGTTTTCGAGGCATAGACCGTCTGATATCCCGAGAGCGCCTGCGGATCCCCTTCCACGTAAGGAGGCACAGGGACTTCGCCATGCGCTTCGGTGAACGCGAGGACCGCGTCGAGGTCCGCTTCCATATCGAGTACGACAGTACCGTCCGGATACTTTTCCAGAACGCGGGCATCGAGGCTGTCCAGCAACCCGTCCAGCCGGATGACGTCTCCCAAGGCCGCTTTGCGTCCGGGACGCAGAAGCGCCTCCCAAACCCCGTTCTCGCGGTGGCGTAGGAGGAAGACTTCGACTTCCTTCCCATTGACATATCCCCGGAGCCGTGCCTTGAAAACCCTGGTATCATTCATCACAAGGACGTCCCCGGCATAGAGCTCTTCCCCGAGCTCGAAAAACCGCCGGTGGCGGATGGAACCGGTCTGGCGGCCGAGGATCAAAAGACGCGACTGGTCCCGCGGCTCGACGGAGTGCTGGGCGATCCGCTCCGGCGGCAGGTCGTAATCGAACAGGCTGATGGGGGTTGGCATATACAAAGCGAACATACGATACCCAACCGTCCAGCATTCGACCAGAGCATGGTTCTTCTAAGACAAACAAAGTATTTTCCTATGAAGAAATGTCCTTACCGCGTTCACGTTTTCACGTTCGCTGCACTGCTCCTCCTCGCCGGAGCAGGTTGCACGTCCGAAATACAGACAACACCCTCTCCTTCCCCGTCTGACGAGGCAGCAGTCGAAACAACGGCATTCGCCCGTTACGAAGACGCGGTGCTCGGTATCGCCTTCGAATACCCTGAAGCCTGGGGGGCCATCACGGCGCAGAACGAGGTAGGCTTCGAATTTGAGGACAACGGAAGCGTGAAGACCGCGCCGGGCGGCATCCCGATTCAAAAGGGGATCGTGCACCGCACCCTCATCTTTTCGGGCTTGCGTGCAGAACCGAGCGGAAGAGAATTCTTCCTGGTCGGGTCCAACCCCTCGGGGGGCGGTATTCTCGGACGTGGTGGATACTTCGGCGATCTTTCCGATGGATTTCAAACGAGAGAAGGCGTAGAGGAATGGTGCCAAGAGCAGCAAACCTGCGAGACGTTTTCTACACCAAATGGCATCCGGGTGGCCCATATCTATCATCCTTCCATCGAAGAATGGGGAGAGGTCACGGAAGACGTGGATTATTACGCCATCCATCATCCTGACCACGCGTTCAGCGGCCTCGTCATCTCAAACGAAGATGTGATTGATGCCGGACTTGGACGGCAAGAGGAGGCCATGCGACATTTGGTGGATTCGCTAGAGTTCCTCCCCCCGTCCCAGAGCAGGGACTGACGGCGGAAGATCTCTTTTGACGGACTAAAAAAATAGGCGGGAGGCTCCCTCCCGCCTATAGACGACCGGTTTCATTGACACCCGGGCCCGCCCCTTGCTACACTTCGGCCTGAATTTAGCACCTGTATGCAAACTACCAAACATCTCACCTATTTCAAAAAAGCCAAGATTCGCTGCGCCTGCGGCGCTGCGTACGAGGTCGGCTCGACCAGCGAGGAAATCCTCGTGGAACTGTGCGCCGCTTGTCATCCCTTCTATACCGGCGAGAGCAAGAAGATGCTCGACACCGCGCGCCGCGTGGAAAAGTTCGTGGAACGCATGGGTAAGAAAGACGACGCTGGAACGACCGGCAAGAAGGTCAAACGCGGGAAACGCGCCGCCCTGAAGACCAAGAAGGAATCCGAAAAGGAAGCCGTAAAGACGGCGGCCAAGACGAAGACGCCCGCCAAGGCAGCCGAAACCGAAGCGTAGCGTTTTCAAAAGGCGTCCGGGCAGCGTGCTGGACGTCTTTTGTATTTATGTAACACTGATGCGTAACTATGAACCTCCTTGCCGCCTTCCAGGAAAAGCAGCGTGAGCTCCTGGGCCTCGAGTCCCGCCTGGCGGACCCGGGGCTGGTTTCCGATCCGAAGGCGTGGAAGGAGGCGAACGAGCAATACGCCGCGCTGAGGGACGTCATAGAAATCGGAGAGCCGTATGCCACGGCCGCGCACCACCTTGCGGAGGCAGTGGAGACCCGGGACGGAACGGACGATCCGGAACTCCGGGTCATGGCGGAGGAGGAAATCGCGAAGCTCGAGGGCGAACTCCCGCGCCTCGAGGAAGCGCTCACGCGGGCGCTCGTCCCACCGGACCCCCTCGACAAGAAAAACATCGTAGTCGAAATCCGTGCCGGCACGGGCGGGGACGAAGCCGCACTCTTCGCGACCGAACTGTTCCGTCTGTATGCGCGCTATGCCGAGCGTCAGGGCTGGAAGACGAACCTGGTCTCCTCCAACCGAAACGACCTCGGCGGCTTCAAAGAAGTTATTTTCGGCATCACGGGAAAAAACGTGTACAGCAGGCTCAAGTACGAAAGCGGCGTGCACCGTGTCCAACGGGTTCCGGAAACCGAGAAGCAGGGACGCGTGCACACCTCGACCGTGACCGTGGCCGTGCTTCCCGAGGCTGAGGACATCGACATGCGCATCGATCCGAAGGATCTGAAGATCGAGACCTCGACCGCGGGCGGGCACGGCGGCCAGAGCGTCAACACCACCTACTCGGCCATCCGCATGACCCACCTGCCGACGGGCATCACGGTCTCCTGCCAGGACGAGCGGAGCCAGCAGCAGAACCGCGAGCGCGCCATGCAAGTCATGCGCGCCCGCCTGTTCGCGCGCAAGCAAGAGGAGGCGCGGAAGGAGCGGGAGGAGGCGCGCCGCGGCCAAATCGGCACCGGCGAGCGCTCGGAAAAAATCCGCACCTACAACTTCCCCCAGGACCGCGTGACCGATCATCGCGTAGGCAAAAACTTCCACAACATCCCAGGTATCCTCGACGGTGACTTCGAGGAAATCATCGACGCCCTAAAAACCGCGGAACTGCACGAAGGCTTCGCTGCCGTGACCGAAGAATCCGATGAATAGAGCATCACGCGCTTCGCAAGCGTTTCGCGAAGTATGTTTCGTTGACAAGTTTCGTTGACAGAAGTATTGACAAAAACCCCGACTTCAGGTTATGTAGGCGGACATTGGAACCCGGGCGAACTGGCGCGCCGGCATCTCCTTCCGTCGGTACCGCAATCGCCGGATACAGACCGGGTTCCATGTCTTTTCGCATTGGTCCGGCACCTATACTTGCCGCCTCGTGTTATTGCGGACACGAGATGCCTGGCGCTGACGGCCGGACTACCCCGCATCAGGGAAGACACGAAATCGTGTTGTAGCACGATTCCGCCTGTCGAACCGCAGGCAAAGAACGAGCCTGCACCCGCCCTTCGGAAAGGCGGGGCGATGCGCGCCCAGAATCAGGAGCGAGATTCCGAACGGTGTCCACGACGCACAATGTTGTGCGGAACGGACACCATCTCAGGTCGATCTCCTCCCTTCTGGAGAAGGAACGGGGCCGCAGCGGAAAGAAAGCCGAATCTTTCCGCGCGCCCCTGCCCTTCCGGGTCCTCTCTCCTCGAACCCCTGGTTACGCAAACCGGGGGTTTATACGTTTTCAAAGAATGTGCTACCGTGCCGCCACTATGACCGTCCTCGAAGCCCTTCAGTGGGCGAACCATGCGCTCAAGGCCGCGTGGGGAGAACTCGACGAAGGAAGCGACACCCCCATGCTCGACGCGGAGGTGCTGCTTTCGGCCGTCCTGGACGTGCACCGTTCCTGGCTGTTCACCCATTTCGACCATGAGCTGCACGTCCATGAAATCGAGAAGTTTCAACAGGCGATCGGACGGCGCGGGACCCGCGAGCCGGTCGCGTACGTAATAGGCAAGAAGGAGTTCCGCAAGCGAACGTTTGCCATCAACCGCTTCGTCCTTGTTCCCCGCCCCTGCACCGAACTCCTCGTTGAACAGGCCGTGCAGGCCTCGCGCGCGTCTGATCCGAATAAAACCCTGTTCGCTGACATTGGGACGGGCAGCGGTGCGATCGCCGTGTCGCTCGCCGCGGAGACGGGGATCCCCGCGGTCGCGACCGACATCAACCCGCGCGCGGTCGTGGTCGCGCGCCAGAACGCGGAAGCGCAGGGCGTTTCGGATCTGGTCGACGTTCGTCATGGCGACCTCTTGGAGCCCCTCATCAAGATTTTCAATACGCTGCGGGACGCGTCCGCGTCCTCCACGATCGAGCATCTCGTCTTGTGCGCGAACCTGCCATACCTTGCCACGAAGCAATGGAAGGAGTGCCCGCCCGACGTCCGTCTGCACGAACCCCGCGAGGCCCTCGAAGCCGGTCAGGACGGCCTCGACGCCTACTGGCGCCTGTTCCGCGACCTCGCCCGCCGCCGTCATCTCTTCCCCGTCAGGATCACAACGATCATCGAAATCGACCCGTCGCAATCGATTGCGACTTCATCTCTGATCCACCACTGCTTTCCGCACGCGACGCCAAATATTTTGAAAGACTTGGAAGGATTTGACCGCATCGTCGTGACAAACATGTCATGACATTGACAAAAGAAGGAAAAACCACATAAGCTTACATCCAGTCAACAAGGATATCTACGGCATCCTTGTGGCCGATGCGGGATACGTCCTCAGGGCAACTGGAGACCGACATGAACATCGAATACAAGAGATGGATCCTCATTCGTCCATACAAAACAATGAAAAAACTCATGACCAAACGGCAGGAACAGTTGTACAAAGGGAGATTCAGAATCGCGTTCGATTTCCGTGATCTCAAACTGTTCCACGGCCTTGTGACGAGCCTCCCGAGATCCGTCAATGGCTACCTTGCCAATTATCTCCATGCTCTCCTTTCGTTCGTTATTGCCTGACACCCCCCATGTCCGTTTCGCGTTTTCAATGTGACTACATGTGTTTTCTAAAATGCCCCATCGAGACGGGTTGTTTTTCGTTCTTAAAAAATTGGCGCGAAATGAGTTTCGTAATTCACAGCAACAAGATAGATTTCCCGGCAGAGATGAAGAACCTCGAGATCGAGTTCTTCCCGACCGATCCCGACGCCGCCCCGACGACCTGATCGGGCCGCGACCGACTGGGTTCCGCACACAACTCGTGCGGAATTTTTTAATTTGTCGGATTTCGTTCTGGGATATCAACGTCCTCCAGCGTCGGCACGACTTCGATCCAGGTCTTGCCCGCGTTCCAACGGATCTCTTCCCCGCTCGCGTCGAAGAAGCGCAGGCGCTCCTCGGGCATGGGCTTTGACCAGGTTCCCCGGATCAGGCGGCCGTCCTGGAAGACGAGCGCGCGGCCGGTTCCGATCGTGCGGATTTTGCGCCTTCCGACGTCGTCCAAAATCTGGACATCCGTCTCCATGATAGCGACGTTGTTGGTTGAAATGCGGTTGCCGGTCCCCATGCGGTGGGGCTTCCCAGCCTGGGAGCGAAGGTAGGCGTTCGTCTCCGGATCGTATTCCCACGCGATGCGGTAGACCGGCAACCAGAAATCGATCGTGACTTCGGAGACAACGAACGTTTCGTCGACAGGCCAGTCGTCCTTGAACGTCCAGAGACCGTACGAGGAATCGGGCGTCGATCCGCGTTCCTGGCGCTCGCCGAGCGCCAGCTTCAGAAGCTCGCTCGAGGTATAGACGTTGTGGGGCGCGTGGCGGTCCTTGGCGCGCCAGAAGAACCGACCGTTCCAGTACTCGTTCAAGTCAAATGTGCCGCCGGAAGCAATGAGGGACAGGGCTGCGTCGGATCCCCCGACGTGGGCATAGAGGGCGTCCCATTCCGCGTTCCAATCCAGATAATACGGACGCGCGGAGCGGACAGGGCCGATCTTGTCGACTTCCTGGTCGTCGCCGTAAAAGGCGAGAAAACGCGGGATGGCGGCCTCAACCGGCGCCTCGATCACGAGAAAGGCCTCCTCGAGCCCCGACTGTGGCCAGGAGTCGGCCATGTTCTCGACCATAACACCGAAGACGGACGGGGGCTCGACGGGTTCCGCAACGGGCAGTCCTGTGAGCGGATGGCGTTCCGTTTGGACGGCGGATTCCGAAGACACGGACGCGGCCCGCGAAGAGGCCGCTGGAATCTTTTCGTAAGAACGGAACAGCGGTGACGCGGCCGCGGCGAGGACGCATGCTCCCAGCAGAATGCCGGCTCCCAGACGGACGCGCGGAGAATACGCCAATTCCCTCATCCGCCGCCGGACGGCGTCAAGCGCGCGCGAAGGAATGGGAACCGATTTCGACGGGAGGTCTTTCATAAGACCCTCATGATACAGGACCTATTTCTTTTCCTTCTCGTCCGTGGCGGCTTCCGCCTCCCCTTCCTTCTTCTCCTTCTTTGCAACCTCGACGGCGTTCACGTCGAGCTCGACTGCCTTGTCGAGCGCGGCCATCTCCTCTTCGGAACGAGGCGGCGCAACGACAACGATGGTCGTCTCGGGCGGCTCCTTCGGAGTGACTCCTGGCGGAAACGGAATGTCTGACAGGTGAATGACGTTCTCAAACGTCTTCAAGCCGGAAATGTCCACCTCGATGGAGGGGACGAGGGCCTGCGGCAAGGCCTCGACTTCCACCGCATCGTGGGCGTAGATGAGGGTACCTCCAAGCGCCTTGACGGCCGGAGCCTCGCCGACGAAGTGGAGCTTGATCTCGGCCGTAACGAGCTTCGTGAGGTCGACGCTCCGGAAATCTGCGTGGATAAGCTCGTGGTACAACGGATCGTACTGAAGGTCCTGGATCAGGACCTTGACGGGAGCGGCGGCATCGATCACGAGGTCGACGAGCGCACTTTCCCCCGCCTGACGGAAGGTCTGCAGGAGAACCTTGCGATCAAGGGCGATCATCCGGGGCTCGGTTCCCACCCCGTAAAAGACGGCCGGAACCTGGCCGGCGGCCCGGGCGGCGTAATTTTTGCGGCCGCGAACGGTACGTGTCGAGGCGGCGAGCGTCAGGGTTTCCATAGCAATAGCGCAAGGCGGTCCAAAAAGAAAATACTCCGCAGAAGTGGCGCCATTGTGCCGAATCTGGGAAAAGGTGTCAAGGCAGGGGAAAACGGGACGTCAGGCACGCCGCTTGCCGGCCTTGGCGGGCCGTTTGCCCGCCTTGGCGGGGCGTGAAGAACGGACGTGCGGACGGCGATGGGCAATGGCGCGCGGAGACGGGGCAGCGGATAGAGCCTCGTTCCAGGCACGCGAGGAAGCCCACACATGGGCTTGCAGCACGTCGTCTGTGGACAGACGTTTGGCCGTTCGAAACCGAACCACGTCGTCGTAGGTCAGGTCGGTCACGAGGCCAACGGACGTCATCCCAGCCTGATTGACGAGAACTAAGGCCAAAACGGCGTTGGCACATTTGCGACAGCGCATGTGGAGCAGATGCGTTTCCCCATCATTGCCGACGACGCGAGCCTGAGCCGGCTGGTAGCGAGTTTCACAGAGCGGGCAATACGAGGCTAACTTGAGGCCTTCGTGCCAGTGTGGGGCAGGAGATGAAGAGGAGGCAGACATAGGGAAAGACAGGACAAAAAAGGATACACGAGCACTATATCACGCTCCGCGACCAAGGGAAATCGACGAGGATCCGCGCCGGCGCAGGGAGACGCTTTGCACGATGCCAACCATGAGGAGAGCCAGCATGAGCGAACTTCCGCCGTAGCTCACGAACGGCAGGGTGATGCCGGTCACGGGCAGGAGACCGATGTTCATGCCGATGTTGACCGTGCATTGAAGAAAAAAAACGATCCCAATCCCAAGGAGCAGGTACCCTGTAAAGTCGTCATTGGTCGAGGACGCGTGATGCAGGATGCGCTGAAAGAAAAGGAAGAAACCACCCAGGAGGAAGACAACTCCGACGAACCCGAGCTCCTCGGCGATGACAGCGAAGATGAAGTCCGTCTGACTTTCAGGAATGAACTTCAACTGGCTTTGTGAGCCAAAACCGAGCCCACGGCCGAGCCAACCCCCGCTTCCGACCGCGATCAGCGCCTGGCGGACGTTGTAGCCCTTCCCCGCCGGGTCGCGCGCGGGATCGACGAAAGTAAGCAGGCGCTCCTGCTGGTAGTCGGCGAGCACGAACGTCCAAGCGAAAACGAACGTGGCCAGGCCTGTGAGGACAAGCAGGAAAAAGAAGCGCTTCTTGATCCCCGAAAACAGGAGGAGGACGCCCCAGATACCGAGGAGGAGCAGGGCGGATCCGAGGTCCGGCTGGAGCAGGGTCAGCGCCACCGGCACGGCGGTCAAGAGGGCACTTTCGATGCACACCCGCAGGCTGGCCTGGCGGTCGGGGTGCCGGCTGAAGTAGGAGGCGAGCATAAGGATGAGGGCTACCTTGGCGAATTCCACGGGCTGGAAGTGGAACGACCCAAGCGCAAACCAGCCCACAGTTCCACGGATCTCGACGCCGAACGCGAGCACGGCCGCCAGGGCCAGCACGGAGAGCGTATAAGCCGCGGGGGCGTATGCCTGAAGTAGGCGATAGTTGGAACGCGTCATGACTGCGGCGAGCGCCACGCCGACCGCCAGCGCGACGGCCTGCCGCGACACGAGGTTTCCCTCTCCCTGAGAAAGGGTAATCGAGTACATGGCGGAAAACCCGAAACTGAGGAGGAGAAAGACCGCAAATAGGAGGAGCCCATCGAGGCGCCGCCAGGAGGTAAACATCTGGGACATAGGGCGTCTATCTTACCGGGATCGAGCGTCCCGTGTCGCTTCGCCCTCGAGCGCCATGTAGACGGACGGATCGAAGAGATTCACGTCCGGTACGACCTCCACCTTGGAGACGGCGGGCGCGGTTCCAAACCATTGAACAGAGGTGTTGCGCATCTCTCCTCCTGCAAAGCGAGACAATGTCGTACGCGTCACCCCGGCCACACTGCCACCTCGGATGAGGAGGATGGTAAACACCGGATCCCAAAATCCGTAGGTGCCAGCATTGCGGATGCGAAGACGAACGTAGGGAATCGGATCCTTGCCCAGGGAAACGTCTTTGGAAAAAGAGGCTTCTTCTGTTATGAACGCCAGGCGCTCGTCACGCCAGGTCGCGTAGTCAGAAATAAGGTGGGGGTCCAAACGATACCAGACCAGGTCCCGCACCACGAGCGAAGCCGCGGGCGGGCGGGCGGGCGCGGGATGTCCGAAAAAGGCGAGAGGCTTGTCCGCTCCCGGCAGGATGAACCCCGGCTGGGAAGGCGTTTCCCCTCCGGGAAACGAAAATGCATACCGAAACTCCGCATACCACTCCGGGTTGGGATTCGCGAGCGGCGCGTAGAAATCATAGCGGCCGTCCCCCAGGGGAAAGACCGCGGCTTGTCCGAGGCCGAGCGGCCGGGCCGCGTGAGCCGAGGCGAACGACCGCAGATCGGACTGGCCGACAACGGCCATCTCGGCCACGGCGCGCTGCTCGGCGTCATAGCTCAGAACGAACGCATCCAGGAACGCCCAGGCGGCAAAGAGAATGAGACCAGCGTCGAGCGCGGCCCAGGTA
Organism: Candidatus Uhrbacteria bacterium; assembly: GCA_016209325.1. GTDB lineage: Bacteria > Patescibacteriota > Patescibacteriia > UBA9934 > GWF2-40-263 > UBA10014. Next base: position 14,165 of record JACQWJ010000015.1, on the reverse strand, counting down.
ATGAGCAGGGCCCGGCGGAGCAAGGTCCTGTGCCCGATCCACCAAACAGCCCGCCCGTAGGAAGCCTTGGATGCCGCATCTTCTTCCTGAAGGAATCCCTGTGCCATATCGCCGCGTAGTATAGCAAATCACGCGTCCTCGCGAAACCTTTCCGCCGCCTTCCATTCCGACCCCTGCCATGCTATTCTTTATCTTGCACGATCCCTCCATTTGCCGGAATTTCTTCCTCTTTTTATGGCTTCTGACAAGAAACGCGCCGCCTCGTCCGACACCGAGTACAGCGCCAAGCAGATTACCGTCCTCGAAGGCCTGGATCCGGTCCGCAAGCGCCCAGGCATGTACATCGGCTCGACCGGCGTGACGGGACTCCACCACCTGGTCTGGGAAGTGGTCGACAACTCGATCGACGAGGCCATGGCCGGCCACGCCGACCGGATCGTCGTGCGCCTCCTGCCGGACGGCTGGGCCTCGGTCGAGGACAACGGCCGCGGGATTCCCGTCGACATCCATCCGCAGTTCCAGAAGTCCGCGCTCGAACTCGTGCTGACCAAGCTTCACGCGGGAGGCAAGTTCGGCGGTGGCGGTTACAAGGTCTCGGGCGGACTGCACGGCGTCGGCGTCTCGGTGGTGAATGCGCTCTCGACCGAACTCAAAGCCGAAGTAAAACGCGACGGCAAGCTCTGGAGCCAAACCTACGCCTGCGGCAAACCTCAGACCAAGGTCCAACCCATCAAGAAAGCCTCGGGAACGGGCACCACCATCTTCTTCAAGCCGGACGGCACGATTTTTGAAACCATAGAATTCAACCTGAAGACCATCCTCGACCACCTGCGTCAGCAGTGCTACCTGACGAAGAAGGTACGGATCGACGTATACGACGAACGCGAAGCAGGCACGGAAACCGCTTACGGCTTCTACTTCGAGGGAGGCGTGGCCTCCTACGTGCGGCACCTGAACCACGGCAAAGCCGCCAAACATCCGAACGTCTTCTACGTGCAGCGCCACGACGAAGCGAGCGACTGCGAGGTCGAAGTAGCCCTCCAGTACACGGAGGAATACCACGAGTCGATTTTCTGCTTCGCGAACAACATCCACAATCCGGAGGGCGGCACCCACCTCATCGGCTTCCGCGCCGCGCTCACCCGTGAGCTGAACACGTACGCTCGCGCCAAGGGATTCCTCAAAGAAAAAGACCAGAACCTGACGGGCGACGACGTGCGCGAAGGACTGACCTGCGTCATCAGCGTCAAGATCAAGGATCCGCAGTTCGAGGGTCAGACCAAGGCCAAGCTTGGCAACTCCGAAGTCCGCGCCGCGGTCGAGACCGTCTTCGGTGAGCACTTCCGCATCTTCCTCGAGGAGCACCCCCAGGACGGGGAGGCCATCATCGGTAAGTGCGTGCTGGCCGCTCAGGCCCGGGCCGCCGCGCGGGCGGCGCGTGACACCGTCCTCCGAAAAGGTGTGCTCGACGGCCTGACCCTCCCGGGTAAGCTCGCCGACTGCTCTTCGAAGGACCCCAAACGCTCCGAGCTCTTCCTCGTTGAGGGCGACTCGGCCGGCGGCTCGGCCAAGCAGGGACGCGACCGCGAGACCCAGGCCATCCTGCCGCTCCGCGGCAAGATCCTGAACGTCGAGCGGGCGCGCCTGGACAAGATGCTCGTCAACAACGAGATCAAGAACCTGATCATTGCACTCGGCACAAACATTGGCGAGGCTTTCAATATCGACAGTCTGCGCTACGACCACATCGTCATCATGACCGACGCCGACGTCGACGGGGCGCACATCCGCACCCTTCTCCTCACCCTCTTCTACCGCCACTTCCCCGAGCTCATCCGCCAGGGCCACCTCTACATCGCGAAGCCGCCCCTGTACCGAATCCAGGTCGGCAAGGAGGCGCGCTACGTGTATTCCGACGAAGAAAAGCTGGAAGTTGTGAAGGAGCTCTCGAAGGGTCGGAATGTGCGCGTCGAGGAGACCGACGAGGGAACCTCCGCCGAACTGGCGGAAGCCGCGGAGGACGGAGCGGAAGGAGAAAAAAAGGAAGGCAGAGGCGTCCGCCTGAACATCCAGCGCTACAAAGGTCTCGGAGAAATGAACCCCGAGCAGCTCTGGGAGACCACCATGGACCCGAAGACCCGCATCATGAAGCAGGTCAACATCGAGGACGCCGAAAAGGCCGACGAGATGTTCGACATTCTCATGGGCGCCGACGTCGCCCCCCGCAAGCGCTTCATCCAGACCCACGCGAAGAACGTACAGAATTTGGATATCTGAAACCTGAGATACTATAGAGACAAAACGCGCGGACTCAACGCCGCGCGTTTTGTCTTAAAGGCTTCCATCAAGATGAATCGTTTTTTCAAAACGCCCTTGCCAACAAACGGACCAAGCGCTATAGTGTCCGCAACAAAGCCCCGCAAGGGGTTTTAAAATAACCCAAACGATCTTTGGGCTCAACGAAGCCAAAACGTATGCAAGAAGCCACAACGAAGCGGGTGGGGCTCGTGACCTACCTGCGCCAATCCCGGGAGGAGCTGGCCAAGGTCACCTGGCCGTCGCAGAAGGAGGTCATACGCTATTCCCTGATCGTGATCGGGGTCAGCGCGGGCCTCGCCGTATTCATCGGCGGCTGGGACTGGGCCCTGAACCTCGGGCTCGACAAGCTCATCGTCTTCACCCGCTAGGGGTATGGCCAAACAAATTGCAAAGCACGGCCGGCGCTGGTACGCGATCCACACCTACTCGGGCTACGAGGAGAACGTGGCGGACAACCTCCGCCAGCGTATCGACACCATGGACATGGAGGAGAAGATTTTCAATGTCCTAGTCCCCAAGGAGAAGAAGATCAAAATCAAGAACGGCAAGCGCCGCACTATTGAGGAGAAGATCTTCCCCGGCTACGTGCTGGTGGACATGGTCGTGACTGACGACTCGTGGTACGTGGTGCGCAACACCCCGAACGTCACCGGCTTCATCGGGACCGGGACCACACCGACCCCCATCGCGGAGGAGGAGATGGCGGCGCTCCAGAAGCGCGTCGGCATCGACGAGCCGGAATACAAACTCGACGTCGATCCGGGAGGGGCGGTCCAAATCACGGACGGGCCATTCAAGAACTTCGAAGGGAAGGTGTCCGAGATCGACCAGACCCGCGGCAAGGTGAAGGTGCTCGTGAACATGTTCGGCCGCGAGACCCCGGTCGAGCTCGATTTCCTCCAGGTAAAGAAGGTCTAAAAACGGTCATTGCTTCGTCGCTCTACAAAAAGACCTCGCTCCTCGCAATGACAACGCTTATTCATAGCATGGTTGCCGCCAGTCCCAAGGACGGCGGAATCCATTATCCAAAGACGCTATGCCGAAGAAACTCACCACCCAGATCAAGCTCCAGATCGCTGGAGGCAAGGCCACCCCCGCCCCGCCGGTCGGTCCAGCGCTCGGCCAGCACGGCCTGAACATCCAAGATTTCGTGTCGAAGTTCAACGCCGCCACCCAGGACCGCCTGGGCGAGGTGGTGCCGATCATCATCAACGTCTACGAGGACCGCACCTTCGACTTCATCACAAAGATCGCGCCGGCCTCGGAGCTCATCAAGAAGGCAGCCGGCATCGACAAGGGGTCCGGCAAGCCGCTCCAGGAAAAGAAGGGGAAGATCACGGAGGCCCAGCTACGCGAGATCGCCGAGAAGAAGATGCCAGACCTGAACACGACCGACGTCGAGATGGCCATGAAGATCATCGCGGGCACCGCCCGGCAGATGGGAGTCGAGGTCAAGTAACACCGGCAACCCCTCCTAACCTCCCCTTGGATAAGGGGAGGAATCCGGTCCGGAACGCGTGTCCCCCTTTCCAAGGGGGACTTATAGGGGGTTGCCGCCGGATCCGTCCTCGTCCTTAATCGTTTATCCATAACACATGTGGGAGCACGGGCGACTGTGCGCTAAGACCACGTACATCCTATGCGCGGTAAAAACTACCAGGCGGCCACCAAGCTGGTCGATAAGAAAAAGACGTACGCGATCGAGGAGGCGGTCGCGCTCGTGAAGCAGATGAGCAAACAGAAGTTCGACGCCTCGGTCGAGCTACACGTCCGGCTCGGCATCGATCCCTCAAAGGGCGACCAGCAGGTGCGCGGCACCGTGAACCTCCCCCACGGAACGGGACGGAGCAAGCGGGTGGCCGCCTTCGTCGAGGCCGAAAAGGAAGCGGAGGCCAAGGCCGCCGGAGCCGACATTGTGGGCGGTGAGGAGCTCATCGAGAAAATCGCGAAGACGGGCGTCATTGAATTCGACGTCGCAGTCGCGACTCCTGCCATCATGGCCAAGCTCTCGAAGCTGGCAAAAATCCTCGGACCAAAGGGCCTCATGCCGAACCCGAAAACCGAGACCATCAACCCGAACATCGGCAAGATCGTGAAGGAGCAGAAGGCGGGCAAGCTGAGCTTCAAGAACGATGCCACGGGGAACGTCCACCAGATGTTCGGCCGCGTCTCGTTCGACGGCGCCAAGCTGAAGGAAAACCTGACCGCGCTCCTCGAGGCCATCCGCAAGGTCAAGCCCTCGAGCTCGAAGGGTATTTACTTCCGGAACATCGTCATCTGTTCGACCATGAGCCCCGGCGTGCACATCGAAATTCCGAGCTAACACCCGGGACGAATGCAAGGATCTGTCCTCCATAAGGACAGATTTTTGTTTGGGAAAGGGGTATGCTAAGCTCAAACGAACAAACCCCTTCTATGTCCATCGACCCACAAAAGGGCGCCCTGCCCCTCCAACGTATCCGAGAACTCCTGCGCGCGAGCGCGATCGAGAACGCCCGCGAGGAGCACCTCCAGCCCTCCTCAATCGACCTGTCGCTGAGTGACGAGGCCCACCGCATGCGCGGCACGTTCCTGCCCCAGAAAGGGGAGTCGATGCGGGACATCGTGAAGCGCGGGACCCTCTTCCCCGCCTCGCTCGCCCAGCCGCTCGAGTTGTGCGGGATCTATCTGGTCCGGCTGAACGAGAAGATGCGCCTGCCTCCCGGCGTCTACGGCTGCGCGAACAATAAGTCCTCGTCCGGGCGGGTCAACCTCCAGACACGCCTCCTCGGGGACGGCGTGTCGCAGTTCGACAAGATTCCCCCGGGTTATACGGGAGAGCTCTGGCTCGAGATCATTCCGAAATCGTTCCCGGTCAAGCTCGAGGCGGGCGAGCGCCTGAACCAGATCCGCCTCTTCACCGGCGACACGCGCCTGTCCATGGACGAGCACCGCGCGGACCACGCGGCGGAAGGCTTCCTGTACGGCGCGGATGGGGAACGGATCGGCGGCCCGTCGCTCATCGGCAACGACGGTATCGCCATGACCATCGACCTGTCGAGCCAGGACGTGATCGGATACAAGTGCTCCCCAACCACCTGCCGAGTGCTCGACTTTTCCGCGCGGAACCTCGACCCCCTGGAATTCTTCGAGCCCATCCCGCGCCCCCGGGACGGCCAGATCTTCATGCGGCGGGACGAGTTCTACATCTTCGTCACCAAGGAGTGGCTGCGGGTGCCGATTCCCTACGCCGTTGAGATGATCCCCTACGACCCGAGCTACGGCGAGTTCCGCTCGCACTACGCCGGCTTCTTCGACCCCGGCTGGGGCTACGGCCCGGATGGATCGATGAAGGGCACTCCAGCCGTCCTCGAAGTCTTCACTCACGACAACGACTTTATCCTGCGCGACGGCCAGCCCATTTGCAAAGTCGTCTACGAGCGCCTGACCGAACCCCCGGAGATCGCCTACGGCGACCCGCGCATGGGGAGCCATTATCTCGGCCAAAAGGGCCCCAGGCTCGGGAAGCAGTTTCGGATGGAATAAACCAGAAAACCCGTCCGACACGAATCAGTAGTTTCGTTTTTCAAAACCTGAAAAAGTCTCCAATAGGAACGATTCGACCTTCCTCCCAGAACCTTCCGAGCCAGGCGATCAGGAATATGCCAGAAACGAAGATACCGAACACGACGGAGAACTTCATCAGGCGCTTGAATGCGCTCTGGCGAGTGACAGGATTCCAGAGATCCTTCATTAGGACGAACTCTCCAAGAGATGTACCGTAAAACGTCTTATTCCAAAAGAGACGCAGTCCGATGGCAAGAAAAAAAGTATGACGGTAGTCGCTCCTTCGTCAACTATCTGACCGGCATCAGGAAAACGCATACGGGGCATTACTCGTCCGTCATGCCCATCGCCAGGCGCTTCGAGGACTGACGGGCTTCGGCGGCGGCGCGGGCCCAGGGGTACTGGGCGTGATCGACGAACTGGAGGAGGCCAGCTTCGGCGATCCAGGGGGCACGCTCGCGGATGTGGATTTCCATCTTCTGGCACACGCGACGGTAGTCGGGATGACCCTGAGGGATCGTGCGGAGCTCAAGCATGTGCTGGGCCTCACGCAGGTTGAAGCCCATCATGAAGCGGATGTGGTGACCGAAGAGCACGCAATACTGAGCGACGTCGGGACCGACGGTCAGATGCAGGCGGTCGTAGAGGCCGCGCACCTCCGTTTCGACGGCTCGCACCTCGTCCCCGAGGCCGATGTCTTCAACGTCCTGGGGAACCGTGAATCCGAGGTGGGGGTTGAGGAGCTGACGCTGCTGGGTCAGCATGCGGTGGCGCTGGAGGTCGCGGTAGATGCCGAAGTTGCCGACGGTCTCAAATGTACACGGATACCCATGCTCGAACCCCCGCCCGCAGCGGTCGCGCCGGCTCTGGCGAGTTCCTAAGACTTCCTTCAAGAGGACTGTCAGAGTTTCCAGGGATTCCCGTTCCAATCGGGTGACCATGCTCCCGTAGGGCACACAGACAAATGGAAAATAGACGACGGCCAACAGGTGGGCGGCCGAGGCCGCTTCGGCACGCACAAGGTTCGGGACGTTCAGCCAGGCGACTTCTTCCGCGGATTTCTTAAATGAGAGAAATTCGGGAAACCGCGTGCGGATCTGCTCCTTGATCCGGGCGTCCATGGCCATGACGTAGACTTCCCCGTTGGGGCTCGCGCGCTTCACGTACTTCGGGATGACCTTGTTCAAGGTCTCGTGGAGACGCACGGCGAGATCGTTGAATTCGGGGTAGCCGGACGAATAGAGACGCTTCAGAAGGTGCTCGAACGTGCGCCCGTTCGCGACCATGGCGAGGTTCGTGATCGTCGCGGCTGGGAGGACGATACGGGCCGTATCGCAGGCGCGGGTCTTCAGGTCGAACTTGTAGACGCGGTTGAACTCCTTGATCTCTTTTGGGTCCGTAAGCTCGTCCAGCCGGTACGTCTTCGCGTCACCGGGGCGGATGGCGTACGCGGCTTCGGCGACCGGCTTCAGGGACGCATAGTGTTCGGTAAGTTTTTCCGACAGCCGGACGTAAAGCTCGAAGCAGCGGTCCATGATGTGGACGTATGCGTCCACTTCCGGGCTCGCCATAATGGTCGGCTCGCGGAGATACATCCAGCGGCCCGTGACGGGATCGCGCTCGGAATACAGCACATAGCGGCTCGACTGCTCAATGAACCCGCCGAGACGGCGATCCTCGATCACTTTCGACGCCAGGTTGCTGACGGAATTGAAGAGGACGGTGGCGCACTCGAGCTCCTGCACGGAATCATCGCCGTACTGGATGAGAATACGTTCGATGATCCCCTCAAGCTTCTTTACCTTGATATCCCCGACGGGAATGTCGAGCTCCTCGGATTCCTCCGGCGTCGAAACGAGGAACTCTTTCACGAGCACGTCGACGACCGTTCCAGGAATGCGGCTCTGGCGGGCCAGCATGGCGCCGACGAGGCCGGCCAAACGCTTCGGATCCAAGGCGGTAACCGTGCTGTGGGGAGAAAGCAAGTACGGACTTGCTAAGTCAAACACGCTCTTCAGGATAAAGGAACGATAAGGGAGCATCTCTCCATCCCCGAAGGCCACCTGAAGTTGTTCCTCACCTTCGTCGGAAGAAACGGAAAAGACGGTGCACCGGTCGCGCAGTTCGCGGGTTTCGAAGGAGGACGTGGGAGAGGGCATAAGGAGAGGTTGTTCGTGCTCACGATAACAGACTCCCCTTCCCCTTTCCAGGGGACGCGCGTCTGTTACAATACGGGCCGTATGGACGTTCCCTTTCCTGTCACACGCCTTCGTCCCGAGATCCCGATGCCGGAATATAAAACTCCAGGAGCCGTCGGGTTCGACATTGGCGTCTCCGAGGCGGCGACGATTGGTCCCGGCGAGACGAAGATCCTTTCCACGGGACTCATCGTGCGGGTTCCCGAAGGATATTGGCTCATGCTGGCATCCCGTTCCTCAAACGCAAAAAAAAGGCTCATCATGGCCAACGGAATCGGGGTAATCGACCAGGATTATTGCGGTCCGAACGATGAGTTACATCTTGCTATCCACAACGCGGGCCCGACGGCATACGAGGTCCAAAATGGGGAACGTCTGGCGCAAGGCATACTCATTCCGATCGCCCGGGGAGCATTCACCGAGACGGCGGCCGAAGGGAGCAGTCGCGGCGGATTCGGATCGACGGGATAGTTTGCTATAATACCTCCAGTATGCCTTCCCGGCGCGGGGCCTTCATTGCCCTTGACGGAACCGACGGATCCGGTAAAGCCACCCAGTTCAAGCTCCTCATGGAGCAGCTCTGGGAACGCGGCATCCCCTTCGAGACGGCATCCTTCCCGCAATACGGAACCAAGAGCGCGGGACCGACCGAGGAATACCTGAGCGGGAAGTACGGATCCGCCTCCGAGGTCGGTCCGCACGCCTGTTCCATCCTGTACGCGGTCGACCGCTTCGACGCTTCGTTCCGGATCAGAAGCTGGCTGGAAAGCGGTATCGTCGTTTTGGCCGACCGCTACGTCGGGTCGAACATGGGGCACCAAGGAGGGAAAATCCGCGACGAGGAGGAACGGCAGCACTTCTTCGACTGGGTATGCGAACTCGAGTTCGGAACCTTCCGCATTCCCCGTCCCGACCTGAACGTCGTCCTGCATATCCCCGCGAAAATGGCCTACGAGCTCATCCAACAACGGACACTCGGCGGGGGATCGAAGCACACCCTGGCCCGCGACATCCACGAGGAAGACCTGTCGCACCTGAAGACGTCCGAAGAAGCCTACCTCCACCTGGCCCGGCACGATGCGATCTACCGACTGGTCGAGGGGACGGAGGACGGACGCCTCCTCTCCCCGGCGGAAGTCCACAAACGCGTCTGGTCCGTTGTCTCTCCCCTTATCCTTCCTTCTTGAACGTTTCCGTCTATGTCCTCCATCCTATCCGTCGGCCAACTCATCGACCGATCCTGGGAACACACGCGCAACCATCTGCGGGACCTCCTCAAGGTTTCCGCCTGGTTCCTCGTGCCAACCGCCCTGGCCGTCGTGTCCGCGCTGCTGTACCCCAGCGCCTCGACGCTCGCCTCAGGCAAGGACCTGACGCCGTTCGAGTCGCTGGCGGTCTTTCTCTGGCTCGCGAACGCGGCGATCGTCATCCCCGCGGTTGTGCTCGGGATTTTTATCGACCTCATGAAGCTTATCCAGGCACAAGAGCGGGGAACGCCGATCCGGATGCCCGCGCTGCTCCAGGACGTCCGGCGCCTGTTCTGGCCCGCGCTGCTCGTCAACATTCTCGTCCTCGGGCTCCTCGTCGCGAGCTGGCTCCTAACCCTTCCGGGAGCGGGCCTGGCCGGCCTTGGATCGCTCTGGAACAACGAGGCGTTGGCGGCCATGGGGGGACTCCTCCTCATGGCGGGCATGGTGACGGGAATTGTCCTGGGAATTTGGTGGCTCATCGTCTACGGCTATGCGCCCCTTGCGCTCGTCCTTGAAAACCAACGCGGACGCGGGGCCCTGCGCCGCAGCCGGGAGCTTATCGCGGGAAGGTTCTGGGCGGTCGTGGCCCGCATGGCGATTCCGAAGATCATCTATCTCCTGATCGGCATCGTGGCGGAGGTGTTCGTAAACCAGCTCGGAGAAATCGCGATCGAATCGATCGGCGGCGTGCATCCCGACGTCCAAGTCCGCCTAACCATGATTTTCACGACCCTTGTTGTGGTCGTCGGAGCAGCGATTCTGAACCCGCTCATGCTGACGAGCGACTACCTGCTCTACCAAAGCCTGAAAGACAGCCGCGCGGAGGAATCCGGTAAGAGCAAAAAGACGTTGGTATGACATCCATACGTGGACTCATGGCACGGGCCTGGCAAATCTACCGCGCCTACTTCGGTGTCATGGCTGGCTACGCCTCCTGGCTTCTCCTGCCCTACGCGGGCGTCGTGCTCCTAAACCTGGTGGGAGACCAGGCTTGGACGAAATTCAGCATGAGCTTGCTCCTGCTCGCCCAGGCGGTCCTGTTCCTCGGCATGCTTACGATCTTCCCGCTCCTCGCCGCCTGCGCCGTCCGGCGCGGAAATGTCGACCTTTCACCCCAGAAGCTATCGGAAGAGGCCTGGAAGCTGGCGCCTTCGATAGTCTGGGTGGGCCTTCTCGAAACAGCCATCATCTTCGGCGGGCTCGTCCTCCTTGTGATCCCCGCGTTCGTGTTTTCCGTCTGGTTCGGCTTCGGGCAGCTGGCGGTCGTCCTCGATGGGAAGAAAGGCATGGCAGCCCTGGCCTTCAGCCGGGAGATGGTGCGCGGACAATTCTGGGCCGTGGCCTGGCGCGCGATCGGCGGACCCATCCTCATCGTCCTTATCTACGCCGTCGCGCTGAACGTGGTCGTAGGCGGGATCGCAGCCATCGGAAATGTGCCCCCGGAAGCCTTTGCAACATTCCCTCCCCCGCTCTGGGCGGACGTGATCACAACGGTAGCAGAAATCTTCCTCCTGCCCTTCCTGTTCATCTACGTGACGCTCGTGTACCTCGAACTGCGCCCCAAAGTCATGCCGGACTCGGAGGAAAAAGCTCCTGTTGAACCTCCCGAACCGATTTCCACTCCCGCATAAGATGGCTTCGCGAAACCCCTATGCCGATTGAAAAAAACGGTCAGTTTCTCCAGGCGCTCGAGGCCATGGAGGGCAAGGAGCCTTGCGTATTCGTCACGGGACGCGCGGGGACTGGGAAGTCGACGCTGCTCCGCCACTTTCGGGAGACGACGAAGCGCGCGTGCGTATACTTGGCGCCGACGGGGGTTGCGGCGCTGAACATTGAGGGGGAGACGATTCATACTTTTTTCCGTTTTTCTCCTGGCATCACTGCCGCGAAGGCGAAAAAGGCGGGCGCATCCGCGGACCGCGCGCTGTTTGAAACGCTTGAAGCGATTGTGATCGACGAAATCTCCATGGTCCGAGCAGACCTCCTGGACTGCATGGACGCCTTTTTGCAGTCTGTGACGAAGTCCCGGCGACCGTTCGGGGGAAAGCGGGTCATTTGCATCGGAGACCTCTACCAACTCCCGCCCGTCGTGTCGTCGCAGGAAGTGGAAGCGTTTCGCAGCCGCTACGAGACGCCGTACTTTTTCTCGTCGGACGTTCTGAAACAATTGGTTCAAGACCAAAAAATTGCGTTCATCGAATTGGAACATGTCTACCGCCAGAACGATCCGGCATTCATCGCCCTCTTGAACGGTGTACGGAACCGATCCATCACCGAAGAGCAGCTGGCACAACTGAACCAACGCGTCCGTGACGAACCTGAGGACGAACGGGACTTTTTCATTTCCCTGACAACGACGAACGCGGGGGCGGACGAAATCAATCACGCGCGTCTGGGACGTTTACCGGGCTCCGGACAACGGTACGAGGGCGAAAGAAAGGGATCATTCCCGGACAAGGACCTTCCGACGGATATCGACCTCATCCTCAAAAAACAGGCCCGCGTCATGTTTTTGAACAACGACTCCCAAGGACGGTGGGTAAACGGCACATTGGGAACAGTGACGCGCCTGGCTAAAACCCATGTTGAGGTCTGTATCGATAACGCGTCCGATCCCGTCGGCGTTGAGCCCTTTGCCTGGACCCTATATCGCAGTGCATACGACCAAAAACAGCATTGTCTGGAACAAGAAAAGCTAGGAAGCTTCACACAAATCCCCCTGCGTCTGGCCTGGGCGACCACGATTCACAAAAGCCAGGGGAAAACGTATGACCAGTGCCTGGTGGACTTGCGGCGTGGAGCGTTTGCTGCGGGCCAAGTCTATGTCGCCCTAAGCCGCTGCCGCACGTTCGAAGGGCTACACCTCACGAAACCCGTTACCGCTTCCCAACTGTTCCTTGACTGGCGCGTCATGAACTTCCTCACGTCGCTGCAATACAGTTTAGCGCATGCGACACAGTCGCTCGAAGAAAAGATGGCACTCATCAAAACAGCGATCAAGAAAAAACAACCGCTCTCAATCGTCTATCTCAAAGGAAAAGACGAGAAATCCGAACGAGAGATCATCCCGAAACGCATGCAGCAAGCGGAATACAAAGGCCATCCCTACCTCGCCCTCCAGGCCTACTGTTGCCTACGCCAGGAAGAACGGATCTTCAACGTTGAACACATTTTGAAAGTTCAGAACACTCCATCGAAACCTACACACCGTACAATTCCCCGTACTTCGTTTTCAAATACTCAATAAAATACCGACTCGAAAGTTCCTCTCCCGTTACGTTCTTCACGAGCACCTGGGCGGAGTGGAGCTTGCCGTGGACGTGGATCTTTTGGCGGAGCCATTCGCGGACGGGGGCGAAGCGGCCTTTGGCCACATCGGTCTGGAGGCGTGGGAGCTCGCGCAGCGCGGCCGCGTAGAATTGGGCGGCATAAAGGTTCCCGAGCGTGTACGTCGGAAAGTAACCAATAGATCCTCCCGACCAGTGGACATCCTGGAGCACACCTTGACGATCATCGGGCACGCACACACCAAGATATTCCTTCATCTTCGCCTTCCAGATGCCTGGCAAATCTTTCACCTTCAAATTTTCCTCAATCAGCCCCTTCTCGATCTCGTAACGCAGGATAATGTGCAGGTTGTACGTGACCTCGTCAGACTCGGTACGGATGAGCGACGGACGCACCTGGTTGACAATGCGAAAAAAATCCTCAAATACGACGCGTTTGAACGGCTTCGGAAACGCCTTTTGAAGCTTGGGATAGAAATACGTCCAAAACGCCCTTCCCTTCCCAATCTGATTCTCCCACACGCGCGACTGGGATTCGTGCAGACCGAGCGACACAGCCTCACCGAGTGGGGTACCGAAGTGTTCGACCGGCAGACCTTGCTCGTACAGCGCGTGACCGACCTCGTGGACGGTGCTGCCAATCGCGTACAGGGCGTCCCGCTCGTCGTAACGGGTCGTGATGCGCACGTCCTGAGGATGGAAACCCATCGTGAAGGGATGCGTGCTCACGTCGATCTTCCCCGCCGCATGGGAAAAGCCCATCTTCTCAGCAACGAGCGCGTTGAACGCCTTCTGCTTCTCGATCGGAAACGTGCCTTTCAGGTCCGGAAGCGACGGCTGGGAAGCAGCCGCACGGACGATACGGCGGATGAACGGCTGCAGGAAATCCCGGAGTTCGGAAAACACTGGGGACAATTGAGCACATGTCGCGCCCGGCTCGTACGCGTCCAACAAAGCATCGTAGGGAGAATCCTTATAACCGACGTACTCAGCTTCCTGCCGCTTCATGGCGACGATCTTTTCCAACAGCGGCTGGAACAAAGAAAAATCCGACGTCTCCCGGGCCTTCGCCCAGACGACGTGGGCTTCGGAACAGAGCTCGGAGAACTCCCGCACGAATTTCACCGGCAGTTTCTTCTCGCGCCGATAGCTCCGCCACACGTCCCGGACGGAAGCGGCTTCGGCGGTATCCTTGTCTTTGAGCGCGACAGCCAGCTTGGAGAGGAGCTTATCCTTATCCAATGCCAGAAACTGCTCATGCGTGCGCCCGCTCAGGTACCCAATCGTCCTGGCGCGCATTTCGGCACCTGCAGGAGGCATATGGACCTCCTGATCCCAGTGGAGAAGGCCTAACGCTGAACCGAGATAGCTCAGGTCTTTCAGGCGATCGACGAGGATGGCGTATTGTTTTGAGGGCATAGTATTTGGCGTGACAAATTGGAGTGACAAACCATGCGTGATTATACCTCCGTGACCCTCGTGTGTATAACTCCGAAACGCCTTTGTTTTCGACTGGTTGACCAGGTAGCCAGGGGCACTATAATACAGGAACGCTTATGGCTTCC
>JACQWJ010000014.1 GCA_016209325.1 Candidatus Uhrbacteria bacterium | reverse complement strand
GAGCGGGGTCAACGGGTGCCCGTGAGACGAAAAGACGCACTTTTGCAGAGGTCCCGCCATTAATTTCCCATGAAAGGAAGGTGAAAAGCTGTGCTCGAGATTAAACGCCGAAGAGGAGAAAGCTTTGAAAGCATGTTCCGCCGGTTTACCCGGCGCGTGCAGGAAAGCGGCAATCAGATTCAGGCCAGGAAGATCCGGTTTCACGTCGGCAAGAAGAGCAAGAACGCTGTCCGTCAGAGCGCGATCCGCCGCAAGGAGATCGGGGTCAAGCGTGACTACCTCATCAAGACGGGACGCTTGGTCGAAGAAGAGCGTCGCCGCCCTTCGCGGTCCACGCGCTAGTGCGTCACCTATTCCATGAAGAGAGAAAACGACGATGAAGTGCATTGGCTCTCATTCGTCGTTTTTTCGTAAGTTTTCTTAATGTTGGCTCCTATGTCCATCACCAAGCGTCTGGATCAGGATTTTGTCCAAGCCATGAAAGCCCGCCATGAAGTGGAGCTTTCCGTGCTGCGTATGCTCAGATCCGCGTTGAAAAATCGTCAGATTGAGCTCATGCACGAACTGTCGGATGAGGAGGCGTTGGCCGTCGTACGTTCCCAGCTCAAGCAGCTGAAGGACGGCCTCGCCTCGTTCGAGGCGGGGAAGCGGGAAGATTTGGCCGCGCAGGCCCGAGCGGAAATCGCGGTCCTGGAGCGCTACCTTCCCGCCCAGTTGCCTCCGGCAGAAGTGGAGAAGGTGGTTCGCCAGGCCCTCGCCGAGGCGGGTATTTCCGCCAAGGCTGCCATGGGGAAGGCCATGGGTGTCGCCATGAAAGCTGTTGCGGGACAGGCCGATGGCACGGCCGTCAAGGCGGCGGTTGAAGCGATCCTTTCCTAAGCCGCGGTATGTCTTCCCTGGGACACGTGCTCACGCCGGAGGTCACGCAGATTTTTTTTCGGGGCGCACGCGTCGTGACCCTTCTTTTCACCATCCTGTTTATCCACATGATTTTTCTCGGTTCTTTCAAGATCATGGTCGCGTCGGGAAAAAACGAGAAGGTGATGCAGGCCAGGCGCCAGATTGTGATCGGGGTTTTGGGAACCATGGCCATGCTGATTCTCTTCATCGTCGCATCCGCAACCATTACA
Source organism: Candidatus Uhrbacteria bacterium (assembly GCA_016209325.1). GTDB lineage: Bacteria > Patescibacteriota > Patescibacteriia > UBA9934 > GWF2-40-263 > UBA10014. The sequence goes on along the minus strand of JACQWJ010000014.1, from coordinate 39,880 downwards.
CGTTCAAACCTTCTGTAGAATCGTGATTATCCACATGCGAGGCGTGCCTATTTCTGGGCATTTACTCCGGATCCCTGTACAATAAGGCATGTAAGCGCCCAGGCGCACTAGCGCAAGTTAAGCCATGCCGCAGAGCGCTCCCCCACGCGATTCGAGGCATCGAACCAAAAAATTTTTTGGTTTGTTTGCGTTTTCGGCCTTGTTTGCGATGAGCCTGCTCGTTCCTTCCCATGTTCCGCTTTTGGCGCAGTTGCAAAATGACAATTTTGAAGCCTTGGGGGCGAATTCCGGACTTGCGACCGAGAGTTTGCCTATCGTGATCGCGCGGATCATCCGGGCCGTGCTCGCTGTTCTTGGCGTACTCCTCGTTTGTCTCATCGTCTATGCCGGTTATCTGTACATGGTGGCCGGGGGCGATCCGGCCAAGACCAAAAAGGCGAAGACGATCATCACGAATGCCATCATCGGCATCATTCTTATCTTTTCCTCCTACTCCCTTGCGAGCTACGTGCTGAACCGACTGCTGGCCGCGTCGGGTCTCGGCGGAGGGGTGACCACGACCACAGCCACGACCTATACCGAGCCGCTTTCGGGATCGCTCGGGTCCGGCATCATCGAGAGCCACTATCCTGCACGGAACGCGATCGACGTCCCGCGCAATACCCGCATCATGGTCACGTTCAAGGAGGCGATTGACCCCACGTCCCTTCTCAAGGAAGCCGATGGGGCGGCCTACGATGGCGATCCCGCCACGCCGGAATATCTCAACACGGATCAGGTCCTCATCTATCCTACCGATGCCGTGGACGTGGAATCAGGGATCGATCCCGCTGACGTGGCGCTTCCGAGCCTCGGCGTCCGTATGACCTACAGCGACGACTTTACGACGTTCGTCTTCGATCCGGCTGAGCTTCTCGGAGACGGTGTGGAAGATGTTAATTATACGGTCTTCTTGGGGTCGACGATCCTGAAAACAGACGGCAGTGCGGCGTTTTCCGGAGCCTATGCTGAGGGCTATCAATGGACATTCGAAGTTTCCACCGAAGTCGACCTTACGCCTCCGTATGTGGTTTCTGCCGTCCCGTTGGCGTCCGAAGATCCGTACGCGAGGAACATCACGATCCAGATTACGTTCAACGAAGCCATGGACCCCGTGGCCTTGAGTGGGACCTACGAGCCCGATGCAGGAAAGACGTTTGACAACGTCGAAGTGGTTGTATCTGACACGAACGTGGAGGGAACGTTCGCGATCAGCAACGTCTATCGTACCGTGGAATTCACCTCAAACGACGCCTGCAGCAAAGATCCCTGCGGCGACACCATCTACTGCCTTCCACCGAGTGCTGCGATTGAGGTCCAGGCCCATGCCGCCACGCTCAGCGAGGACGCTCCTCAAGCCTCCGTGGTCGGGGGCCTGTTTGACGGTGTGGTCGACGCAGCGGGAAACTCCCTCGATGGCGACGGTGACGGCGAAGCCGAGGGTCCCGGGACTCCCGACTTCGGAGGCGACGACTACGCCTGGGAGTTCGACACATCGTCCGAGATTAACGACGCGGTGCCACACATCTCCCTTTTGCGTCCGGAGATTGGGGAAGAGGAGGTCGATGTAAACGCCGCTGTCGAGATCACGTTCAGCTATGACGCGGACGAAGGGGAGAGTGTTCTCATGCAATCTTCTACTCTGAATTCCACGAATATCCAACTGGTTCCCGATCACGCGCAGGAACTTTGGTTTTCGCTTGAGCAGGAACTGTTGGACAGTGACTCCCAGACGCCGGACGAGGGAGAATCGGCGATCTATACGAAGGCCGTTATCCAGCACGCGGAATTTTGGGAAAGCGACGAGGATGCCCAGACGTTTTACGCCTATTATCCCGTCATCACAAACGGCGTGAAGAGCGCCTACCAGATCTGCATGTATCCCTCCTATGGACCTACAACAAGCGACGCGTTTCCGCTCTGTGCGACCGCATCCCAGCCCTACTGCTGCGACGGTATCCCCTCGGACACGGCCTGTAAGACGCTCGGAGGGACAGTCCTTGGTCAAGAAGAGTAAGCACGGCTTCCTGTGAAAAAATGGATTATTGCATGCTGCCTCGCGGTTGCAGTGGCCTCAGGGACCGGTTGGTTCGAGGTGTTGCCAGCCCTTGCCCAGACATTGAATGCCGACGAGACCTTTGCGGACGCTTCGCCGGAGACGTTCGCGGAAACCGCCGGTTTTGGACAGGAGGATATCACCCTCGTGATTGCCAAGCTCATTCGGGCATTCCTGGGCTTCCTAGGCATTGTCGCGGTTTGCTTCGTTTTGTATGGCGGCTATCTCTGGATGATGTCCCGTGGGGATGAGACCAAGATTCGCAAGGCCAAGATGTTTGTTGCGAACGCCATGATCGGCACGGCCATCATGTTTTCGTCGTTTGCCGTGGCGCAGTACCTGATTACCCGCATGACGGAAGCGGTCGGAGGGAGCGTGAGTAGTGAGGAAGACGGGGAAGGGGAATACGAGGACGTGTCGGACGTCTCCTCCACGTTCGTCTTGCGTTCCTTGAATACGGCTTGCGCTTCGGTGCTCCGCAACCTTGAGCTTCAGTTCGTGTTCAGTCAGAATGTCTCTGCCGCGACGGTCCAGGAGCAACCGGGGATTGTCGTTTCTCTGGCAGACGGGGACGCGGTCCCGGGGACGTTTGCCGTTTCGACGAACCGCGTCACGTTTACGCCGACTGCCACATGTACCGCCTCAGATGGCAGCACGGTAGCGTGTTTTGAGGCAGATACCGCATACGAGGTTCGCTTGGATTCGTCTCTTCTCAAAAGCACGTCGGGTCGCAGTCTCGCTTGTACGACCACCTATCCCTGCTCGTTTGACTTCACGACGGGGAGCGGCATTGACGTCAGTGCCCCCACCATGGCCATGACCGATCCGGATGATGGTGATTCGGTCTATGCCGGTGAGCAGGCACTCCTCCAGGCACAAGCGGATGACGATTCGGGCGTTTCCTCGGTCGCCTTTCGACTGGAGGGAGACACCATCTACACTTCAGGCCTCGACGAAAGTCTGGCCGGGGCTCTTTCTCAAGCCAACTATTTTTACGGGGCTTGGGACACGAGCGGTTATGTGATGAATGAAGCGTATGCCTTGGACGCCGAGGGGTATGATTGTGCGGGAAACTCCGCAGAGGCTGCGGTGATTGACGTCGTGCTCCGTTCTGCGACCTGTGACAACGGCGTTCTGGACGCGGGAGATCCCTATTTCGAGACGGATGTCGATTGTGGGGGAGACAACGATAGTGAATATTATTGTGGCGCGTGTGACGGCGATGCCTGCACCGATGACAGTGAGTGTTCTTCCGGATCGTGCGAGGACGGCGTGTGCGTTGCGGACGTCGAAATCCAGCGCGTCTCCCCGGGAGATGGCGCTCCTGGTAACCTGATCACCGTCTCGGGAGACGGATTCGGTGACGAGCCTGGTACGGTTGTTTTTCTGGGCGATCCCGACGATTCGGCCGACGACGTGGTTCACGTTCCGTACGCCCAGTGCGATGCCACGTGGTCCGACAGTCAGGTGATCATTCAGCTTGGGGAACAGGCTCCTGGAGGTCCGCTCCGTCTCCTGACCGCCGAGCAGTTGGCCGATCGGACGGACGACGATAACGGTCCTGTGATCAGCGACTTTGTGGTCAATGCCACGGTTCGTCCCGGACTATGCGAAGTGTCTCCCGCTTCGGGCAGTGCCAAGGACGTCATCGATGTCTTTGGCAACAATTTCGGGGATGCGCAAGGGTCCTCGACGCTCTACGTTGGAACTTCTTCCGCCTCGAGCTATCCCGCGTGGAGTGCGGAAAACCTGGAGGCGATTGTGCCGTTGCTCGATAGTGGTCCCTACGACTTGCAATTATTCGTCGGGGACGGGGAAACTCGCGAAGGATCCAATACGTTGGCATTCGAAATTGCTTCCACGGTTTCGTCCGACAGCCCTCCCATCATTTCCGATGTGCAGAGCGGAATTTTGCGTTGCACCGGCACAGGCGACGCCATCATGTGCACAGAGGACACGGACTGTACGTTGGGTGATACGTGCGAGGAGGACGGCCAGGCCGGGCCGGTCGGCCAATACGTTACGATCTACGGGTCCGACTTCGGGACCGTTCCCGGTACCGTGCGTTTCCGCAACCAAGACACAGATTTACGGGCCTTGGCCGATACGTCCTTTCCGGATGTCTGTGGGACCGATTTTTGGGATGACGGGATGATTTTGGTGAAAGTGCCGGAGACCTACGACTTGTCGGACGACAGCGCGCTCCAAGCTGTTCTCCACGATCTGTGGGTTGTGCGCGGCGAGGATGGGGTCGTTTCTGACCCTGTTGATTTCGAAGTCATCGAGGGGGAAGCGGGCCCGGGCATCTGTGCCTTAGAACCCGACGCGGGTCCTTCGGGGACGGACGTCACGGTGTATGGGGAAGGGTTTGAAACCGAAGCGGGAAGTGTGACGTTCTTTGAGGATAAAGACGTGTTTCCAAAAGACTGGACCTCGACCCAGATTTCCGGGACGACGAGCGATCCGCTTCGCGTTCCCGAAGGGGCCCGCACTGGGCCGGTCTTCGTCAAGGACGTGGATGCACAATTTTCTAACTCCGTGAATTTTGAAATTGGGATGTGCGACGTCGACTTTTCCTGCGAGAGCGGGGAAGCCTGCTGTACCGACGGCGCCTGTCGGCCCGATGGCCAGTGCGAGGAGGCTCAGCCCGTTTCCCACTACGCCTACGTCTTTTCGACCGGCGACCTGCCCGATACGCCGCAGGTTGTCATCGCATGCAGTGACGATTATCTCTCACCCACGCCCTGGGAATATTGGGAAGGCGGAAAAGACGTCTGTGTCAACACGAGCGTCAGTGCGTCGTTTACGGAATCCATGGATGCTGCCTCGTTCACGCCTGACACGGTGCGCGTGGAGAAATGTCTAGATGATAGTTGTCTCGAAACGACGTCCGTGACCATGTCTCCCGCTACGTATCCGACGAGTGTTTCGGCCACAGCATTCGTCTGGGATCCCGCGGAAGGCCTGGAGTCCGGAAGCCGTTACCGCGTGACGATCCTATCGGGAGAGGATGGTGTAAAAAGTGTTGGGGGTGCTTTCTTGGCCGACGATTATACTTGGTTCTTTGAGACCGCTTCGGACGACGAGCCATGCACGGTTGGAGGGGTGTATATCACACCAGCTGAATACACGGCTACTGAATTGAAAAAAGAGGTGGCGTACTCCGCCTCTCCGATCGCTGCCGAGTACCAATGCACCATTCTCGCCTGTTCCCAATATACCTGGGACTTTTCCTCGAGCGACGAGGACAAGGCCGAGATCGCGACCTTGTTTGCCTGCGGCGCAGAGGTCCTTCCCCTGGCCGAAACCAAGCCCGGGGTCCCCGTTCTCATCACGGGACAACTCACGGAATTCGACGTCAGCGATGCGGGCGAGCTCACCGTCAATTTTTCCGATCCGGAAATCACGAGCTTCTGGCCGTCTTGCGACGAAGCGTGCATCAATGCCGAGATTGGGGCTCAGTTTAACATTTCCATGCAGGACACCTTTTCGGGATATGACACCGCGGGCGATTCGATGGTACGCCTGTATCTGTGCGAAGATCCGGCCTGCGCTTCCGAAGAGCTGAGCGAAGTGAGCGACCGGTCCGTGGCTTACGATCCGGACCTCCTCACGCTCACCATCCACCCAGGTCAGACGCTCGAAAAGGACGCTTCCTACCGCGTCGTGGTATCTGGGGAAAGCCTGTCGGAAAGCGGCGTTCCCCTCTCGGAAGGTTCAACGGATTTAGCATACGGCAACGATCGTTCCTGGACGTTTACGACCAAGGACGAGGTGTGTACCGTGAGCCGCGTCGAGGTGTCTCCCAGCGAGGCGGAACTTTCCCTTGTCGGGGACCGTCAGAAGTTTTCCGCGGTTCCGTACGGTTCTCCCGATGCGTGTTCCGACAATGGTCAGCGCCTGCAGGCGGAGGATTATACCTGGTCCGCGTGGGGGGCCGTGGATGATCCGGACGCGGTTCCCGAAGCCGATGTGGCCGACCTTTTGTCTGACGGGAAGATTCTCGTGAGCGAGTCCCTTCCCGCCTCTTGTTCGAGCTCGTGCGTGAATGCTGGCTCGAGCGCGCCCCTCGCGGTGTGCGGCAACAACGCGACTGCTTGCACCTCAGATGCACAGTGCGCGGGCTACGGGTCGGAGGCCCACTGCAACGACCTTGGCCAATGTGTGGAGCCGGGGGAAGACTGCGACGATGGCAATGTGAACGACGGGGACGGTTGCTCGTCCATTTGCCTAATCGAGGGGGTTGTCGCCTGCGCGAGTTCGGATGCGGTCAACTGCTGCGGGAACGGGAAACGGGAAGGGCGCGAAGAATGCGACGGCGGAAGTCTGACAAACGACAAATGTTCAGATCTTTGTTTGAACGAGGGAGCGGGTACGACGTACGATTGCGGCGACGGCAAGGTCGCGCAAGGCGACTCCATTGGCGGTGAAGAGTGCGACTGGGGGGATGCCAATGCTTCCTACAATTGTTCTGCTAACTGCCTTAACCTCGGATCCGTTCCTGAGACCCAGCTGTACGCCATTTGCGGGGACCGCGTTCTCGGGGAAGGCGAAGGCTGTGATGATGGCAATACCGTATCCGGCGATGGCTGTTCGAGCAGTTGCCGGAACGAGGGGTCTTCCAGCCTCTATGCCTCAACCTGTGGCAACAACACGCTGACCTGTTCCAAGGACGCGGACTGTGCCTCCCGGGCGTGCAACGCCTTCGGCCAATGCGTCGAGACCGGCGAGGACTGCGACGACGGAAACACGGAAGACGATGATGGGTGTTCTGAAGCTTGTCTGTTTGAGGGGTCGAGCATCTATTACGAGGTGCCTTCCATCTGTGTCGACGGCGCCAGAGAGACAGGCGAGGCATGTGATGCCGTCGCAGCAGGGACGGAGATTGCTTCGTTTGCTGTGGCGGAAATTACCGAGGAAGCTCCGCAGGAAGTGCTGGCGGGCGGAGAGGGATCGGCCGCAGCGACGGTGACAGCGACCGAGACCGCATCTGGGATTTCCGGTTCTGCCACCCTGACCCTGGACTGTTCGTGCGCCTCCGATTACGCCTGCGGAGACACGGTTCAATACGGTTGTGGAGAAGCCAACTGCTGCTTTGAGCGTCCCACAGTCGTGGAGACCAGTCCGTCCCAGGACGAGTCGGGTTTGTGTCGGAATACCGCCATCTGGGTCTCGTTTGACCAGATGATGGACGAGGAATCGTTTGTCCGCACCGTTGATGGGGGAACTGGGGAGACTGAGGCGACACTCTTTTTGGAACTGGTCTCCGTAAACGGGACGGTCATTGACGACTCCAACTACCTGACGCTTTGCCCCAAGACATACGACGTCTCCGTGGCCGCCACGAGCGACGCTGATGCGCGTCTTCTGGTCCGCGCCTGGCACTGGATTGTGGAGGGAATTGCCCGTCTGTTCCATCCGGTCTCGGCGGCAGAGGTCTCGTGCCGGATTCCGGTTTCCTATGACGTTGAACAGATCGAGAGAGGCTCGAAAGCCCGGCTCACGTACACAGACCTCCTTGAGGCAAATGCCACCTATCAACTGGTGGTGGAAGGCGATACGAACATCGAGGATGAAAACGTGGAAGGGGTTGCCAGCATCTACGGTGTCGGCCTCGTGGAAGGCAGGACGAGCACGTTTGCGGTCGGAACCGAAGTCTGCGCCTTGGAATACGTCGGGACGGTCGACCAAGGCAAAGAGACCACCAGCGACTTCGACGACCCGTCCCCGGAATTTTTCCAAACAGCCGGGGAGCTCCATACGCTCGCTGCGACTCCCTATACCTTGCATGGCGCCACCCGCGAGGAGATTCAGGAAATCCCCGAAGCCTACGAATGGGTCTGGTCCTGGGTTTCAAGCGTTCCAGATACGGATGCATCCAACGCGATTTCGGTCTCGGGGGAAGATGATGTGTCCGCTTCCGCCACGGCGGTAGCCAACGGCCAGGAGACCGCTGCGGCCACAGCGACGGTCACGGTGGACACGCTGTCCGGAACGACCGGCTCCGCGGTGACGGGAACGGTTTCGTTGACGGCGTTTCTGTGCGAGCACCCATGGCCCGATCCAGACGCCCTGCCGTTTCCCTTTGCCGACACGGCGGACAACGCCTCCGCTTTCGGTCTGTCGGATCCCTACACCAATTTTTCCTTCTATTACTGTCGTGACGGAGAGGAACTCCTTCCAGCTTTGACGGTCGTTGAAACGCCCCAGACTCCCTTGTCCAACGTCTCGAAGGAGCTGCTTTTCCTTGTCGATGGCACGGATGACGCGATCGGTGTCCGTGTGTTCTCCAACCCCGACTATTTGTCCCCGGATCGATGGTACGAGGAGGTGTTTGCTGGTTCGGCCAGCTCGCTTGAACTGGACGGTTATGAGGCGGTCCAAAACGAGGATACGCTCTACGTTTCTGCCGCCAACCAGTCGGGAAGCGTTATCTATCCGAATGTGTACGTGATTTCCGTGAACGAGGATGCCTCGTCCGAGACGAAGGATATCGCCACACAGATCCAAAGCGTTTGGAGCTTCAACGCCAATGATGACACCGTGACGGATCTAAACGTGTGTCACGCGGACGGTGCGTACGTCCAGGATCCCGTGACCGAGGAGTTCATTGTCTGCATCTCGGACGAGGACTGTGCGGAGGTCACCTACAGCGATGGAACGACGGCGGAATTTACGGACGCCGTGTGCGACGCGGAAAAGGCGAAGTTGACGCGCGATATGCGGCGCCTGACCGATGCCTCCCGCTTCCAGGACATTCTTGATGCCTACGGCGAAGACCATGGTCATTGTTCCTCAACAAAAGGACAGGCTTGCGTCGCCGACGAGACCTGTCCAGGAGAGGAAACTTGCTTGCCAGACGTTCCCTCCTTGTCCGCAAATACGTTCTTACGGGGCTTTACCGCGAGCACGTGGCCCTCCTGGTCTGCGGCACTTGGGAACGCCTTGGGAACGGCGTTGCCTGAGGATCCTTTGAACGTGTTTGTGGACTGTCCCGAAGGATCTGACGAGACCTATTGTTGGAACGGTTCTGAAGGGACGTTCTCGTGTTCCGAAGGCTCTCACGTCTATTTGCTCCAGAGCGTGGCGAGTGAATCCTACGACCTGTACTTCCAGCTTGAATACGGGGAAGGAGCGACGTGGGCCTATCCGATTGACCGGGATGAGACGGATCATGGCGCTATCTACGCCGAGTATGCCGGGGCCAGCTCCCCGCTCGGTTTTTACGCCAACGGCCAGCGCTGCGACGGGGTTCCGATTGGAAGCTCTGGTCTGTGCGGGGATGGTGTCGTGTCTTCGACGGAGTCTTGCGAAATCGGTCAGGATGACCCATTGCCTTGTACAACCTCAGATGGCGTTGATGGAATACTCTCTGCCGGATGTGTTTCCGACTGCTCTCGTTATCAGACGGAATCCGAAGCAGAGGCGGCTGGCGTGGTCTGCACTCCCTACGCTTGCGGGAATGGCGTGATCGACCCGGGGGAGGATTGCGACGACGGGTCGGAGAATGGCACTTATGGCGCGTGTGGGGAGGACTGTTCGCTTGCCACCGCCTTCTATTGTGGCGACGGCAGCATTGCGGGCGGGGAAGCCTGCGATTGTGGGAGCGATGTAGCAGCCATGGACGCCGGGGCCTGGTCTTCCTCGTCCCTGCATTGCGAGGCCCCGAACGGACAGTATGCCGAAGATTTCGATACCAGTTGTACGTTTGATTGTGCGAAACCTGGTCCTTCCTGCGGCGACGGCGAGCTGAACGGGGACGAGCAATGTGACGGGGAATACGCGTCCACCTCGGGACGTCTGTGCGGATCCGCCGACGATTACGATCCGTGCACGACGGACGCGGATTGTGACAACAGCGCATGCGGGGAAGGAGGTGATGTCTGTCCTCTTGCCTCGGTCTGTACTTCCGGAAATACGGGAGATGCCTGCACCGAAGACACCGACTGTGACGTCTCTTCCACGAAGTGCAGCGCCAACTCGGGATGCACAGTGATGCTCACGGAGGAAGGGAAGTGTGACACGGCGTTTTCCTACCAACTGACACGTTCGAGAACGTGCGACGACAACCCGGAAAGTGATCCGTCCTGCACGTGGAACGGCTGGACCGATTGCGTTGGTGGGAGCCAGGCTTGTGGCAATGGTCTTGTCGAGGGCGATGAGGCCTGCGACGACGGCAATACCGACAGTACCGATGCTTGTACGAACGCCTGCACCCTGAACGTCTGCGGCGACGGTTCGACGTACAAGGGGAAGGAAACCTGCGACGAGGGCGGGGAAAACGGTGTCGCCTGCACCGCGGAATACGAAGACACCTGTGCCTACTGCACGGTCCGCTGCCAATACGCGGTCGTGTCCGGAGCCTACTGCGGTGACACGGTCGTGAACGGGGATGAGTTTTGCGACGCCGACGACCTGCCCATGCGCTGTTTCAAGGTGTCGGATACGCCGAGTGAGCGTGCCGTGACAGGCACATGCGCCACAAATGACGATTGCGATGAAACGGCGGGTTATGTGTGCACAGCGGGCGTTGGGGTATGCGACAGTGGATCCCAGCTGTTTGGGAGCGGCGACACCGCTTCTATCGTCGATTACAATGGGCTGCCGTGCGCGGCAGGTAGCACGGCTTCAAATGCGCGCTGCGGGACAACGAATACCGACGCCGGGACGACGGCGGGGACCTGCGTAAGCGCCTCCTGCGCGAATTCTTGTGATTCCTCCTGCCCCTTTACCTACGAGCAGAGTGCGCTCCTCATTCAGACCGAATTGGCGGGTGCGACCAAGCAGACGTCGGCGGAGCTCTACAGCTATCTTTCCGGCGAAAGTCCGGACACGGCCGTTCTCTTCATGCCCGCCTGTACGGTCGGCACCCAGGTCACTGCCGACGTGGATATGTCGGGCGTGACGCCCCCGTCCGTCGACGTGGTCTTCGTTACGGATCTTTCGGGTAGTATGAATACGACGTTGGATTCACAGACGGGCGATTCCCGGATTGAGGTAACCGTGGACTCCACCGTCCAGGCTGTGAAGGATCTGTTTGATGAGTATGCTGGCAACGCGGCTCAAATGCGTATCTCCACCGTCAGTTTTACCAATACGCTTACGGACGGCGTCGATACCGACGGGGATACAACGATCGAAAATAGCGATGGTTGTTATTTGGGAACGTCGACCAAAGCAGCTCTCTCCTGGATCGATCATGGTCTCGGTTCCTCGACGGTCGAACGGGAAATTTTGTACGACCCGGACACGGGCGTGGAGACCTATGTCGACCGCGCAAACGGCGCGACCCCGACTGCGGCTGGCTTGAAATGCGCCCAAACGGTCCTCGCGAGCTCGACCGCGGACCACAAGGTGGTCATCCTGCTCAGCGATGGCGATCCGACCGTCAACTTGGCTGGAAGTTACGTTATCGACGTTCCCGAAGTCGTTTCCGTCCGGGACGACTTGATCAGCGACGGGGTAAGTGTCTTTACGGCCGCCGTGACGAGCGACGCTGATCTCATCGGCTACATGGCCCATTTTTCAAGCGATGTTTGCGGCACATGTAACGCATGCGAAGACTCTTGCAATACGGAATGTGCGGCCGAGTGTGATGGAGGAACGGTGACGGACGAGGTATGCTTGGATGATTGCGGGACCTCGCTTGAATCATGTACGGACAACTGCGGCGGTGTTTGTGTCGAGGTGACGTGTACCGGCTTGTTACAAGAAGCTTATACGGAATGTGTCGCGGAGTGTGGACCCTGTGATGAGGTGTGTGTCGATGAATTTAATGCATGCGAAGACACATGTACGGTGACGGACACGGAATGCGAAGACGTCTGTACGAGCCAGTGCACTTCCGCATGCGGCAGTTCTTGCCCCGTGTATGAGGATCGCGACGATTGCGAACCGAAGGACAACGTCGAGTACGCCTATAGTGCCGCGACTGCCGAGGAACTCGAGGGGATGTACCAGACCATCGTGGACAGCATTCTCGGGGTCACGGTCGGTTTTACGACCGAATTCGGCGGGGAAACTCAGTTTACTTCTGGGGTGGTCACCGAAGGCGATGATGTCGTCTTGCCGTTTCCGACGGGATTTGATTGCAAGGCTACAGGAGAATGGACGATCCCCGTGCGTCTCAGTTTTTCAGGCACGGGAACTGTGCGTCTGAGTGACATCAACCTGACGTACTGCCCGGTCGAATAACGTCGTCTTCATATGGATACGTTTGAACATCTGCTTCCGTTCCGGTCATTCCCCCTGTGGAAGCGGGTTCTCTTGGGAATTGCCATTCTGACCGTTCTCGTCGCGGGCATCTGGGGACTCGCGCGTTTTGTGGCCGGGCGCCGCGTCGAGCTCCGTCAGCAGGCGGCTGTGCAGACGGCCTCTGAGGAACTTGATCGGTCGCTTCCCGTCTGTGATGCGTCTCCGAATCCGGACGGCTGCCGGAAGGAACGTGTAGAAGAAGCGGCGCTTCGCGTGGGATCCGCGAGCGTCTGCGGCAAGCTCGAAGCCGAAGCGGTAGAGGACTGCGTCTGGGGTGTCGCCGTGGCCCAGCATGATCCGGAAGCCTGCGGGGAAATCACAGACGAAGCCAAGCGCCAATCCTGTGCGGATTCGGTGTATCTGCAGGCCGCCCGCGCCGAACAGCGTCTCGATTTGTGCGCGAAGGTTACAAGTGTCATCGCACGGGACCGCTGTGTGGAGACCGTTTCCCGGCGCCTGGCGCGCACGGAGGGCTGCGCGGCGGCGCTGGACGCGTCCGTTTGCGCGGCGTGGCAGGCCTTTGAGCAAGCGTTTGCAAGCGGCGATCCCCTCCAGTGTCAGGCCTTGTCCAACGAAGGGGATCGTACGGCCTGTCTGGACGCGGTCGGAACGGGCGATATCGACCATGATGGTCTCAGTGCCAAGACAGAGGCGGCTCTCGGAACCGACGACCGGGCGGAAGATACCGATGCCGACGGACTCACGGACACGGAGGAAATCTCCTTTTGGGGGACGAATCCGACCAATCCGGACACCGATGGCGACGGTTTTTCAGATGGTGCCGAAACGGAAGCTGGCTACAATCCCCTTGGAGAAGGGAAACGATAGCGTTATACTGGAAGGCGATCCGTTCCATGACCGAAGAAGCACGCGCTTCACTCACCATTTGATCGTATGTTTGAAAACGTAAAACCTCCGGAAGACATGTTTGCGTCTATGGAAGGAGGTGCGCCCACGCCGCTTCCGCCCGTCCCTCCCATGGGCAGTCCCATACCGTCCGGAACCGTCCCTGCTTCTCCCGCGGCTTTTTCTCCACCAGCCGCGCTATTTCCTGAAAAAGAGGAACGTTCCCCGCGTTCCGTTCCCTGGAAGCCCCTTTTTCTTGTGATCGGGGCGTTGGCTGCGATTGCCGTCGCAGCCGGTCTTGCCTACGTTTTGTTGGCTGGTCGCGCTTCAACCGAAACGCCTTCCACGGCGGCCGAACCTGTCCGGGATGCCGAAGGCGCGGCCGGCAAGGCGTCCGATTCCGCCGCGGATGCGGCGGTTCCTTCTCCGGTAGCGCCCCTTCCCACACCGACCTCGGTCGTTGAACCCGACATGGACAAGGACGGCTTGTCGGACGCGCAGGAGGCCGAAGTCGGTACGAGTCCTTCCCAGCCCGACACCGATGCCGACGGCTTGTTCGATCGGGAAGAGGTGGAAGTGTACAAGACCAATCCCCTGCATCCGGATACCGACGGCGACGGCTTTCTCGACGGCGCAGAAGTTTCCAACGGGTACAATCCGAATGGTCCTGGAAAGCTGTTTGACGTTCCGAATTTCTAGCACGGAGAGAAGCATATGGCTGCGGACATGCCGAATACCAACGGTTCGTCTCCCGCGTCTTCTGCCCAGGAGCCGCTGATTTTTACGATGCCGGAACCCTATCGTGGTTTGGCTGCTTCCCAACGGCCCTCTCCTTCGCCCTCCTCCCCCAGCATTCCTCCTCCCTCAAAGCCCCTTGTTCCTCCTTCTGGTCCGGTACAAAAATCAACCGGCAAGGGGGGTAGAAGGCGCACCCGTTTTTTCGTCTGGGGAGGCATTGGCCTGTTTCTCGCCTTGGCAGGGGCGGCTGCCTACGTATTTATTGCGTTGCGTCCCATCCAGATTGTGCGTCAGGAACCCGTTCCCACTCCTTCCCCCATCGCTGTCAAGAAGGAAGAGCCGAAAGTGACATCCCCGGTGACTGTTCCCGTTCCGACGAAAGAAGAACCGAAGACGTCGTCCCCGTTTCCTACGGGCACCCAACCGGGACGGGATGGCGACAGCGACGGCCTTACGGACGCCGAAGAGGTGTTATACGGCACGCAGGCCGGCCGACCGGATACGGACGCCGACGGCTATCTTGATGGCAACGAAGTTTTCAATGGCTACAATCCCAAAGGGACAGCCCCGTTGACGCTCTTTGAGTCAGGCCTCGTGAAGGCACATGAGGCTCCCCCTGCATATCGTATCTTGTACCCTTCTCCCTGGCTCATCCAGGCCTTTCCTCAGGATCCCCTGCGAGTGGTCTTTTCGGCTCCAAGCGGTGAGACGTTTGCCGTGAGTGTCCAAGCGAAGGATCCTTCCCAAACCCTGGGAGCCTGGTACGCGTCCACGAACCCGGGCAAGCGGGCGGACGAGCTCGTTCCGTCGGTGACGAAGAATGGCTATCCCGCCCTCACGGCTCCCGATCACATGACCGCCTACGTCGACGGCGGAGCCCTTGTGATCCTCGTGGGGTACGCCGTCGGGACGAAGTCGACGGTCGATTATCTCCAGACGTTCCAGATGATGGTCAACAGCCTGTCTCTCCTTGCGGCAGCTCCCTTATGATCCGCGTCGAGGCCAACCAGCAGGGGCTGCGGGGCGGGCAGCGGGTTCCGCTTGCGCGTCTGTCGTGCATCTGCCGCGCCGTCGACCGCGCGCTTGGCCTGAAGGCCCCGGTTTTCGTGTCCGTGGCGTTCGTTGACGGCCCCACCATGCGCCGTCTGAACCGCACCTATCGGGGAAAGGACCGCGTGACCGACGTTCTCGCCTTCCCATTCACTCAGGGAGAGGTCCGAGGGGAAGTCGTCATCTGTGTTCCTCAGGCCGTCCGTCAGGCTTCCGAGCAGGCCCACGGCCTACACACCGAGATCGCCATTTTGCTCGTCCACGGACTGCTCCACGTGTTTGGCCACGACCATGAGGTCCCGACCGACCGTGGCCGCATGTTTCGTCTGCAGGTTCGGGCGCTGAAGGAACTTGGTATCGCCTGGGAACCGCCCGAGCTGGAAGTCTCTCCCCGGGTTCGTCGTCACTCCGCGCTATGACTCGTTTTTCGCGTTTCATACGGAGCCTGCGCCATGCGCTCCGTGGCGTCCGCGTCGTGTTTCGGAGCGAGCAGAGCTTTCGCCTTCAGTGTGTCTTTGCGACCTTGGCGGTCTTGCTGCTTCTTATCCTTCCCGTTTCCGGCTTTCAAGCAGTCGTCATTTTGCTCCTGATCGGCCTCGTGCTTGTTCTCGAGATGGTCAATAGTGTGCTCGAGCGCTTGGTTGATGCCTTGAAGCCGCGCATGCATCCGGTGGTCGGAGACATCAAGGACATCATGGCAGCTGCAGTCCTGTTTGCTTCTTTGACGGCCTGCGTGATTGGGGCGGTCGTCTTCCTCCCCCACCTGTTCGCCTTGTTTGTCGCCTGAAAAGCCGCTATACTTCCTACCAACTATGCCTGAGAACATCATTGCGGGACTGGACATTGGCTCTCATGCGATCCGGATCGCGGTCGGCCAGCCGGTGCCTGCGGCATCCGACGCCAAGAATCTTCAGATGCATATCATCGGGGCCGTGGAAGTTCCCTCTGAAGGCATCAGCCGAGGGACGGTTTCGAGCATCGAAGACGCCGTTTCTTCGGTCTCCAAAGCCTTGGAGCAAGCGGAACGCCTGACTGGCCTCCCCGTTAATCGGGCCTGGGTCGGCATTTCGGGCACCCACATCATGGCCCAGGAAAGCCGCGGGGTCGTCGGGGTGGGGAGGAGCGACGGCGAAATCCGGGAGGAGGACGTCGAGCGCGCCATCGAGGCTGCGCGCACTGTGGCCATGCCCACGAACCACGAGATCCTCCACGTCATTCCGAAGAGCTTCACCGTCGACGGCCAGCGCGGCATCAAGGATCCCGTGGGCATGAATGGCATCCGGCTCGAGGTTGACGCCCTCATCATCCAGGGGCTTAGCTCCCAGATCAAGAACTTGACGAAGTGCGTCTATCGAACAGGCCTCGACATCGAGGATCTCGTCTTTTCCATTTTGGCCACCTCCGAGGCCGTGGTCACCCACAAACAGAAGGAGCTTGGGGTCTGTGTCATCAACATCGGGGCTTCCACAACAAGCCTTGCTATCTTTGAGGAAGGGGATGTCCTGCATACCGCAGTCCTCCCCATCGGCTCCGGCCACATCACGTCGGACCTCGCGATTGGACTGCGCACCTCCCTCGAGGTAGCCGAGCAGGTCAAGGTGCGCTACGGCCATGCAATTCCCGATCAGATTCAGAAGAAGGAGGATGTGAACCTGGCCGAGCTCGGGGCGCCGGACGAGGAGTTTGTGGGACGTCGCTTTATTGCCGACATTACCGAAGCGCGGGTTCAGGAAATTTTTGAAAAGATCGATGCCGAACTTTCCCGCGTCGAACGCTCCGGCATGCTGCCGGCGGGCGTCGTCCTGACGGGCGGGGGCGCTAAGCTCTCGGGGATGCTTGACGCAGCCAAGCAGGCCTTGCGTCTGCCGGTCTCGCTTGGGACCCCGATCGGCGTCACCTCCGTCGTCGACCGCATCAGTGACCCTGCTATAGGAACTGCCGTCGGCCTCGTGCTGTGGGGACACAACATCGTTTCCGCGGCCGACGAAGGACGTTTGGGACAGGTTTTTTCCCGCATGAAAGGCGTCAAAAAAGTGGCCACTGGCCTCGGAAGATGGTTCAAGTCGTTGCGGCCGTAGTTGTCTGCACCTCCTCTCTTCCCGTCTCGGAATTGCGATCGTTCTGCCTGAGCGGTCGTTTTTCGTTGGGCTGAATTTGACAACTTTTTGAGCCCGCTCTACAGTGTATCCGATTTTTGCACAACGAAGCGAAATTTGAATAAAAATATTGTTCAACTTGAACTCTAAGAAATTGGTTCGTGCATAAGGTATCCTATGGCAGAAGTAAAACCGGACATTGAGACGTTCGCCAAGATCAAAGTTTGCGGCATCGGCGGAGGTGGTGGCGCGGCCGTGAACCGCATGATTACCGACAAGATTAAGGGTGTGGATTTCATCGCGATCAACACCGACGCTCAGGCGCTTCATCACAGCCTGGCTGCCATGAAGATTCCGATCGGCAAGACCGTCACCCGCGGCCTCGGAGCCGGCATGAACCCCGAGCTCGGCCGGCGCGCGGCCGAAGAAAGTCAGAATGAGATCCGCAACGCGCTGAATGGCGCGGACATGGTATTCCTCACCTGCGGGCTCGGAGGCGGGACCGGAAGCGGCAGCGTTGCCGAAGTTGCGAAGCTCGCCAAAGACATCGGGGCACTCACGATCGCGGTGGTCACCAAGCCCTTCTCGTTCGAGGGGGCGCAGCGCCGCCGCATCGCGGACGAGGCGTTCAACCAGCTGATCCAGTACGTGGACACAGTCATCACCATCCCGAACGACCGGGTGCTTCAGATCATCGACAAGAAGACCTCTCTCATTGACGCCTTCAACATCGTGGACGACGTGCTCCGTCAGGGTGTCCAGGGTATCTCCGAGCTCATCACGATCCCAGGCCTCATCAACGTCGACTTTGCCGACGTGAAGGCTATTATGGAAAATGCGGGTTCCGCGCTCATGGGCATCGGTCGCGCCTCGGGCGAGAATCGCGCCGTCGAGGCGGCCAAGCAGGCCATCGCGAGTCCGCTCCTCGAGCTGTCGGTCGACGGGGCCAAGGGTATTCTGTTTACGATTTCGGGTGGAGAAGACCTCGGTATGCACGAGGTCGCCGAAGCCGCCAAGGTGGTCACGGGATCCGCTGACGAAGACGCCCGCATCATCTTCGGTGCCATTGTCGATCCAGACCTCAAGGACGAGGTACGGATCACGGTGGTCGCGACTGGCTTCGACCGCCACGAGCGTCGCCGCACCTCCGGGGGCGCGGAAGTCCCGGTCCAAGGAACCTGGACGCCGAGCTCCGTGCTCCGTGCCCGCGAGGAAGACGAGCGGGAAAAGCGCATGAAGGCATTCTCGTCCCCGCCGCCCCCCGCGTTCAAACCCAAGCCCATTTCCGAGGAGTCACGGCCCGTCCCCGCCTATCCCCCCAAGCCCCTCGCGAGGCCGCCGGCCGCGGCACCGGCTGCCGAGGAAGAGGAGGAACTGGAGATTCCCGCCTTTATCCGGAAGAAGATGATGTAGCCACAAAACCCAGGAATGCGTTCCTGGGTTTTGTGTTGTGATCGCTTTCGTGACTGTTTGTCCCGGTTGGGACACGTTGGTATACTGTCCGGGTTCCTATGCACTGTCCCGCCTGCAACCATGCCGACACGAAGGTCGTGGATTCCCGCTTGTCCACCGACGGGGCGAGTGTGCGACGTCGAAGGGCGTGCGAAGCATGCGAGTTTCGCTTTTCCACGCTTGAGGAGATCGAAATTCTCGGTCTTACGGTTGTGAAGCGCGATGGACGGCGTGAGTCCTATGCCAGGGAGAAGCTGGTCCGCGGCCTCGAGAAGTCATTGGAGAAACGTCCTTATACGGTCCAGGACTTCCAACAGCTCGTGCACAAGATCGAGCGTGACATCCAAAAGACAGGCCATGGGGAGCTGACGAGTCGGGACATCGGCGAGCTCGTCATCAAGCACTTGCGCGGCTTCGACAAGGTTGCCTACATCCGCTTCGCCTCCGTGTACCGCTCGTTCGGCGATCTGCATACGTTTGAAGATGAACTTCGGAAGCTATCGTCTGCGAAGAAGTCCAAGTCCGTCGCCAGCCGCCGGTCCGCCAAATCCCGCGTTCGGTCGTCCACCTGATATGTCTTTGCCTCTTAAATCTCCGTCGACGATTATTGCCGTTTGGATCGCCCTCACAGCGGCCGTTGCTGCGCTCGCCGGAGCTGCGGGCGGGTTCGTGGCCGCGGGCGTCCTGCCATCCACCTTTTCGACATTGTCGGGTTTTTCTGGTTCGCGTGCCCCGTCTGACGATTCTCGTATCATAGAATTGTTAGAGGAAGAAACCGCCACGATCGGGGTGGTTGAGCGCGTCACCCCAGCCGTCGTCAGTATCGTAGCCAAGAAGCGTGTCGCCGACCTCGAACCTTGGCCGGAGGATTCCCTCGAGGAGTTCCTGTTTTTCCCTGAGCCTTCCGACGAGACATTTCCACCAGACGATCCCGACCGTCTAGTGGAGGTGGCGGGGGGAACGGGGTTCTTCGTGTCCGAGGACGGGCTCGTTGCGACCAATAAGCACGTCGTGGCGGATCCGGACGCCACGTACACGGTCGTGACAAATGACGGACGGGAGCTCCCCGCCATTGTCCTCGATCTGGATCCCTTTTTTGATGTTGCCATCTTGAAGGTGGAAACGGTCGCTCCCGTCCCCTACGTCGTCCTCGGAGACGCGGAACAGGTCCGGATCGGGCAGACGGTCATCGCGATCGGCAACACGCTTTCTCAGTACCGCAACACCGTGACGAAGGGCGTCGTGTCCGGCCTCGATCGCAGTGTCTCGGCCTACGACGAGGACGCGGGAAGCGAGCTCATCGAAGACGCCATCCAAACCGACGCCGCGATCAACTTCGGCAATTCCGGTGGTCCCCTCATCAACCTGCGCGGCCAGGTCATTGGTATGAACACGGCGATTAGTGCCGAAGGTGAAGGCATCGGATTCGCGATTCCCATTCGGGAAGTGGTGCATGCCGTCGATTCGGTTCGCGAGCACGGCCGGATCGTCCGCCCGTGGCTGGGGGTGCGCTTCGTCATGCTTACGTCCGAGCGCGCCGTGTTCCACAGCCTCCCGGTTTCCGAGGGGGCCTGGATTCCCCCGGGTGAGCCCGGCGCGGCGTCGGTCGTCCCGGGCAGCCCGGCGGATGCAGCGGATCTGCGTCCGAACGACGTCGTCACACATCTGAATGGGCAAGTGCTCAGCGAGACCTATTCGCTGGCGCGCGCGGTGCGCGCGTTCGCGCCGGGCGACGCGGTCACGCTCACCGTCCTCCGTGACGGCGAGACCTTTGACGTGGAAGTCATGCTGGATGAGTTCATGGACGCGTCTCTTTAGAGAATAGGGACCTCCCCTTCGTAAGGGGAGGAGAACGCGCCGATTCACATTCGCATATTCGTACAAATTCGTAATTCGCCCCCCAATCGTTTTTCCCGTATGTCAAAGAGTATGAAACGTACGAAGATCGTGTGCACGATCGGTCCGGCCAGCCGGGAACCGGCCATTCTCCGCGCCATGATACGTGCCGGCATGGACGTGGCCCGCTTGAATTTTTCCCACGGGACCCACGCGGACCATGGGATCCTCATCCGCCGCATCCGCGCCGCGGCCAAGGCCGAAGGCCGGCCGATCGCGATCCTCCAAGACCTCCAAGGTCCCAAGATCCGCCTGGGGGGCCTTCCGCCAGAGGGAGTGGAGCTCCTAGCGGGACAAAGTCTCGTTTTGCGTACGGGATCTTCCGCCTTCGTTTCTGGGCAGGTTCCGATTCTGCCCGTCACCTACGCCAGTCTCCACAAGGACGTCGCGCCGGGCCACCGCATCCTCGTCGACGACGGCCTGCTCGCATTTCGCGTGCGCAAGGTCGCGGAGCGCGCGATTCACGCCGAGATCGTGAATGGGGGCGTGGTCACCTCGCACAAGGGGATGAATTTTCCCGATTCCACGCTGCCTATTTCCTCTTTGACCCCGAAGGACCTCCAAGATGTCGCGTTTGGCATCCGTCAGGAAATGGACTGGATCGCGCTCTCGTTTGTCACGTCCGCCCGGGAGGTGAAGCGTTTGCGCGCGGTCGTTTCCAAGGTTCTTTCTCCGGGGCAGTTGCCCCCCAATATCATTTCCAAGATTGAGAAACACGAAGCCATTCGTTCCTTTGAAGCCATCCTCGGAGCTTCCGATGGCATCATGGTGGCCCGCGGCGACCTCGGGATTGAGATTCCCGCCGAGGAAGTCCCCATCCGCCAGAAGGAAATTGTCGAAGCCTGCCGGCAGGCCGGAAAGCCCGTCGTGGTCGCGACCCAGATGCTCGATTCCATGATCCGCAACCCGCGCCCCACCCGGGCCGAGGTCTCGGACGTCGCGAACGCCGTCATCGACCACGCGGACGCGGTCATGCTCTCCGGCGAGTCCGCGACCGGCGCTTACCCACTCGAAGCCGTCCAGATGATGGCGCGCATCATCGGGGAGACCGAGGCCTCCCGCTACGACGACCTCGGACGCCGGGAGCGCGCCTCTGGCCTCGGCATCGAGGCGGCCTTCAGCCATGCGCTCCGCGACCTTGCCGCGCAGGGCCACGTCCATGGCGTTCTATCGGCTACCTTTCTTGCCCCCTGGAGCGCCCGCCTCCAGGTGCTGCGCCCCGAAGTCCCCCTCTTTTTAGGGGCTGAAACGCCAAGCGAAGTCAAGCAATTGAATCTTCGTTGGGGGATTCATCCTTTTCTGGCGCGTAAGGACGCTCCCGAGGTGTTTTTCCGAAAAGCGGTCACCCAACTCCGTCGCCAGGGCCTCGTCACTCCCGGCACCTGCCTCGCCCTCCTCTCCGGCGGCCCGCCGCACGGCGGGATTCGCTTCGTGAAGGTTTGATCCCGCCTTTCCAGAAGGGAAGGGAGTTGGTATCCTTAGCGCACTATGTCAGACGTTTCTTCCCCACCCGCCGCGTCTCCGGACCAGATCGTGGAGCAGGCAGTTCAGGCTGTGCAGGCCTTTGAGCGCGAGATGGATGTGCTCGAAGCCAATCGGCAGCGGCTCATCGAAAAAACGATCAAGGATGCCGAAGGCCGCGCCGTCGACCGGATCCATGCTTGGCTCGTTTCGATTTTTTCGCGTTTGACCGGCAAGTGATATGGCCATCGACGCCGCCCAGCCCGTTGCCGACGTTCGTCCCGCGCAACAAGAAGCGCCGAGGAAGCAGGACCGGGGTTCGGATGGAAAAAAGGGCAAACAAGGGGAGAAGCTGGCCAAGGCCGAAGACGCGCAAGCCGTTTATGAGAGGCTTTTAACGGAAGACCTACCCAAGGAGACGGCAGCCGATGGAAAAGAAGGGAAGGGGTCCAAAGAATCAGTCAAGGTTCAGGCGCTTGAGACAACGCTCGGCTATTTGACGAATTTTGTCGTGGACCGCATGACGGCGTTTGAAGGAAGGTTGGATACCTCTCAGCGCCTTGTCCAAGACATCTTGAGCCGCCTGCCGGGAGTCCGTCAGGACGCCCAGCTGAAAAATTTTACCGCCGAAACGCTTTCCTTGATGCGGCGGGCGCAGATCGGACGCGATACGGCTCAGAACGAACTGGATCGGGGACGCATCGTCATCGCTTCCACCTATCGCCATCGTACCGCGGGGGAGCAGCGGTTCATCGACGAGCAGCTCGAGGGAACCGCGAAGGATGTGGCCGCCATGAATAAGGCGGATGCGGACAAGAAGGAAGCGGAACGGGCGGCTAAGGCGGCGGAGGACCAGAAGGAAAAAGACCGCCTGGCGAAAGAGCAAAAGACAAAGGAGACGGAAGCCGCCCGCGAAGCCGAGGCCAAGCGTCCGAAGCGTGATCCGAAGGGAATCTGGAAGGAGATCGTCAAGGCGCGCGAGTTTTTGTTTGCCGCCCAGGGGATTGAGCGGGGCGTTTCCAATCCTCGGTCGGAAGATATGAACAAAGCTCGGCTTCTCGTGCACAAGGCGCAGGAGGCCGTGGATGAGCGGCTTACGCTCTATGCCATCGAGGCCGGCAAGCCTGTTGACTGGGATGCTATGAATGCCGAGCTGAAGCCGGAAAAGATCGCCGCGGCCGGGAAGACGCTCCACGAGAACGGTATGCAAGTCCCTCGGATCCGCGAGTTCGGGCCGCAGGACATTCTGCGTCAGATCGTCCGCTTCCGTGAGGTTGCCTTCGCAGCTGACGGTCTGTCCAAGGAAGGAAAACCAGACGCGATGCGGATCGGTTCCGTCGTTGCCAAAGAGATGAAGAGCCAGCTCGAGGCGCATATCAAGCGGTACGAAGCCGAGACGGGCGAGGCGCTGTCGTATGCCCAGCTGAACCAGCTGCTTGATAAGAAGCGCATCGCCGCGGCGCGGCAGGATATCGAACGTATCGTAACGGACGCCCGTTCTTTTGGTAAGTTGTTGAAAGAGCGGCGTGCATTGTTCAAGCAGATCGAAGAAGCAGGAGGAAAAGACTATGTCCCGGCCGACGTTCTGAAACAGTTTGATGTCGTTAAAAAGAAATTTTTTGAGGCGTACATGGATCTCACACAGTCTGATCAGGCTGTCATCGAAGAAAAATGGCAGGAGGGCTGGGATGTCTCCGAAGTCATGGGGACTGCCGTTCGGAACGCCGCCGAGCGGGTTAGGGAGGAGTCCGTGACGCATCCCTTCGTATTTCCTGGACCATTGCCTGTGTTGGATGGCAGCGCGAAGAATGCGACGCGGCCAGCTGCGTCGTCCCCTGCGCGCTCTACTGATCTCTCCCACATAACTTAACAAGTCATCTCACCAACCTGACGCCGGAACTCCAGGTCATCGGTCGCGAGCTGAGGCGCTGCCGCCGAAAAATGAATGACCGTCATTTGCTGCAAGGATTCCTGAAAGCGAGTACGTTCTATAATTAAGCTATGTGGGAGAGGTCAGTAATACCAGCCTAAAAGCTGTCTAGACAAACCAGACCATCTTAGTTTTTGTTCCTCCTCTGAAGTCTATCAACTCTATCTTACAACATTTTGGAGAAGTTCGCTGGGAAAAGGTGAATGGTTACGCCCAATTGTCTTTCACTTCTGAATATTTTCCTGTATCCTGAAGCGGAATTCATGCTATGCGCCTTCATACGTTTCGTTGTTCCCAATCCCTCAAAGGTAAGCGTATTTTGGTTCGGATTGACGGTAACGTGCCTGTGAAGCGGGGAGTGGTCGTGGACGGGCCCCAAGGGAAGATTGCGCGGGTTGCGGTCGACCTCGAGTGGCTCCGTCAGCAGGGAGCGCGGCTCGTCGTCATGACCCACCTCGGCCGCCCGGAAGGCAAGCGCATGGCCGCGTACACCGTCGCTCCCGTCGCCAAGCGCCTGAGCGAACTCCTCGGTGTCCCCGTGCGCTTGTCGCGCGAAGTCGTTGGTCCGAAGGCGGAGCAGATGGCTGTGTTGCTCCAGGACGGTGACGTGCTGTTGCTCGAGAACCTGCGCTTTCATCCCGGGGAAGAGCGGAACAGCCGCGCGTTTGCCCAGCAGTTGGCCGCCCTCGGCGACCTGTACATCAACGACGCGTTTGCGGTCAGCCATCGCGCCCACGCCTCGGTCGACGCCGTCACCGAGGAGCTGACCTCCTACGCGGGTCCCTTGTTGGCCCACGAGGTCGGCGTGCTGGCTGCCCTGAGCGCCGCTCCGAAGCCGCCCGTCGTCCTCGTCATGGGGGGTCTCAAGATGGATACGAAGCTCCCGGTCCTTGAGCGCTTCCTGCCCAAGGTCGACGCGGTCCTGATCGGCGGCGCGCTCGCCCACGCCTTCTTCGTCGCCCAAAAGAAGGCGGTGGGGCGTTCGGCCTACGACCCCGAGGGCGTGGCGGTCGCGAAACGCCTGCTCCGCGACTGGTCTGGCAAGATTCATCTTCCCGTCGACGTCGCCGCGGCGAGCCGCCTCAGCTCCCAGGCCGTCGTCCGCCACGTCTCCTGCGACCGCATCGGGGCGGGGGACTACGCCGTCGACGTCGGCCACGAGACCCTGAAGGTGTACGAGGCTGTCCTGCAGGGCGCGAAGACCATCATTTGGAACGGCCCCTTCGGCTACTGCGAGGTGCCGAAGTTCGCGGAAGGTACCCGCGCCCTGGCGCGCATGATTGCCGCCCGTACCGGTAAGGCGAAGACCGTGGTCGGGGGTGGGGACACCGTGCCCATCCTTGAGGACGCCCAGCTCATGGACAAGTTTTCGCTGGTATCGACCGGGGGTGGGGCCATGCTGGAGTTCTTGGCGGGCAAGAAGCTGCCTGGGTTGGTGGCGTTGGAGACATGATATCTCACGGCATTTTTACGCAGGGAGGTTTATTATAATGACAGAATCTATGGAGTTTCTCCACAACCCAGAACGTGTTTTTTCTTTTAGGATTACTAAAACGGATTTGCGTTTGTTGTCCAACAATAATGGTTCATTTGACGTTGTGGTCAAACACCCAGACGGATCCCAAATAATTTTGGGATCTATTATAGATAAACGCAAGGAGATATCGGTGCCTCTCGCCCGATCCCTCGGCGGTGTGATGGACGTCCCTTCAGAAGAAGCTGAATGTTTGCTGGAGTTGCTGCAGGAAAATCTTCCGGATCGTCCCTTTTCTTTGAGAGTGCTGCGAAGACATGTTCCCTATCAAGAGAAAAGTCACTTTCAATTCCGTATGGACGAACGTCTTTTAAAGGAGGCGTTGAGAGAACAGCAATTCTTCTCGATTGAAGAGCTTAAGGCGGAACTTTCTCCGGAATGTTTGAAGGTGTTTAACACGTTGTCCGATGATCTGCAGAAAGAGATTTTTCTGGCGCAATCGAAAACAAGAGACGCTGTCCGCCCCTCTGAGTTGAGCAAGGACGAAAAGGAAGCGTCTTTGTTTGCCGCCTTGAATACTTTTTTGAGTTCCTCCATCGTCGGTGCGGCTCGCTTTAAACAACCTGGGGCGTATCGGGAGATGTTGGATTTTCTCTGGCAGGCAAGGTCAAATCCATCCCAAGAAAGACCGCGTTTCTCCCAAGCGGCAATTGTGAACTTGCAAGAGGCGTATCAGCGAGCGAAAGAGCAATCCGATCAAACGAGGTCGATGATAGAGCTGCTGATTCAGCAGAGGGATACCCAGCGGAGCATGGAAAAGATCCCGAAGAACGAAAGACACCCATTTAAGAAAAAATTGGAAAAGATCGAAAAATTGATAAAAGAGTTTCTTGAACGAAATCCCCAGTTTTCTTCATTTTCGACTCCGGAATCTCTTAATGGGGAAAGAGCCAGGACTCAATCTGATTGCAATAAAGCGCGTGAAAAACTTGAAGAATTTTCACGCACAGAGGACCGGGCACGTCAACAGATTGCCGAGATTCTGCGTTTTTTTGAACCTGACGAATTTTGCATTCTGTTTCTTCAGTGTGTCAAAAGGCGTTTTAGTCTTATGCAACTGAAAGACAGGAAGAAGGAAGATTCTCGTATGGAAGAGGAAGTGTATATCTGGATGGTGGAACATGAGACGGAGACGGTTATCGAGCGCTTTTCTCAGGAGGACGAGAAACAGAGATATATAGATCGTTTTTGGGATCTTTTCCGCACGGACAGTCTTGGGGATGCCACAGAGATTCTTGAATATTTACGTACCCTTTTTTTACCAAATGATGTGTATGTCAAAGATTGAAGCCGTTCATGCGCATGAGATTTTGGATTCGCGCGGGAATCCCACACTTGAGGTTGCTGTGCTGCTGTCTGACGGAACGACCGGCGCGGCATCCGTGCCGAGTGGCGCTTCGACAGGTATCCATGAGGCGCTGGAACTTCGCGACGGCGACCTCAAGCGCTATGGTGGCCTGGGTGTCCTGAAGGCGGTATGGAACGTGAACAAGGTTATCGCGTCGGTCCTCGTCGGCATGGACGCGGCACGGCCGCGCGAAATCGACGCGCAGCTGATCGCGCTCGACGGTACCCCGAACAAGAGCCGCCTCGGTGCGAACGCGATTCTCGGCGTCTCGCTTGCCTGCGCGCACGCAGCCGCGCGACACAAGCGCGTCCCGCTTTACGAGTACCTGCGCTGGGCCTACGACCTGAAGCACACGGGCTACCGTTTGCCGTTTCCCACGATGAATGTCATGAACGGCGGTGCGCACGCCGGCTGGATCATCGACTTCCAGGAATTCATGATCGTCCCGCAGCAGAAGAAGTTCCGCGAGCGCGTCTGTTGCGGTTCCGAAGTCTTCCACGCGCTCGGGAAGCTCCTCAAGAAAAAGGGTTTCTCGACCCTCGTCGGGGACGAAGGCGGGTACGCGGTACCCCTGAAAAAAAATGAGGAAGCCTTCAAGCTCATCGTGCAGGCCATTAAGGATGCGGGGTATGCAGCAGGGAAAGATGTCGTTCTTGCCATGGATCCAGCCGTGTCGGAGCTTTACGACGCGAAGAAGAAGACGTATGCCCTTCGTCTCGACAGGAAGACCATGACTTCGGCCCAGATGATCGCGATGTGGGAGACTTGGCTCAAGAAATACCCCATCATCTCGCTTGAGGACGGCCTCGCGGAGGACGACTGGGACAATTGGGCGGAGCTGACACGGAGAGTGGGGAAGAAGGTCTCGCTCGTGGGGGACGATTTGTTCGTCACGAACTCGCAGCGTCTGCAAAAGGGGATTCACATGAAGGTGGCAAACGCGATCCTCATCAAGGTGAACCAGATCGGTACGCTGACCGAAACCATCGACGCGATCCTGCTCGCCCAGCAGTTCGGCTACAAGGTCTCTGTCTCGCACCGCTCGGGTGAAACTTGCGACACAACGATCGCCGACCTCGCCGTCGCCGTGAACGCCGAGTTCATCAAGACGGGTTCGCTGTCCCGCGGCGAGCGCACCGCAAAGTACAACCGCCTGCTTGAGATCGAGGAGGAGCTGGCGGCTTAACGCCGGATTTCCGAAAGACGGGGTCTATCCCCGTCTTTCTGTTTGAAAAACCGCATTCGAGGAGAATGCGGCAAGGACGTCACTCGGCGACGCTCTGCAGCTCCCTGAGGATTCGTGTGATAGCCGACTCGAGGCGGAGGCCGCATCCTCTCCACGGCTGCGGGGCGGAGACGATCATACTCAAGGGATTGTGATCGTCTCGAACGAGAAGTGAGCATGCCACCCCAATGATATCCGACGGGTCGTTGTCCTGATTCCAGTGTTCATCCGCGTTGATCAGCTGATTCAGAAGCGCCTGGAGCTGGGCCGCTGCCTGAAGACCGATAAACCGCCAGGTCTTCTCCCCCTGCCTATTTCCACCCAAACCCCCTATTCAATTCACCAAGGTTCAAAATTAATTTAATTGGGTACTAGGAAAGGCCAGGATTAGCTCGCGCATTCGCGCGGGCGGCAAGAGCCAATCTGGCGTTGCCGTCCGTCGGGTGCGCTCTTGTTTTTGAGGAGGTTGCTGCACATCACTCATGAACGGCAGCGCTCCGTCCCGCCAAGCGCCCCGTCGCCCAGGAGGCCTGCAGGTTGAATCCGCCCGTAAAGCCGTCAACGTTCAAAATTTCCCCTGCAAAATAGAGGCCGGGGCAGATCTTTGACTCCATGGTCGAGGGGTCGACTTCCTTGAGTTCCACCCCTCCAGCTGTGACGAACTCGTCGCCGGCGCCGCGGGCGACAACGTGGAGCGGAATCGCCTTGAGCCAGGAGGCGGTGTCGAGAATTTCCTTCTTTGAAACTTCGCCCGCGCGCCTGTCCGCCGCCAGGCGAAGCTGGAGGCAGGCGATTTCCGCCAGTGATTTAGGAACGAGCGCGGAAAGGGCGTTTAGCCAGCTGCGCCTGGGATTGGCCGAGATAGCGGAGTGCATCTTTTCTTGCAGCTCCTCGGACGAGGCGTCCGGAAACAGGTCGATGGAGATTTCCAGCGGCTGCGTCGCGTCGCATGTTTCAAATGCCACCAGAGAAGAGAGGGCAAAGACCGCAGGACCGCTCACGCCCTTATGGGTAAAGAGAAACGGACCCGTAAAGGAAGGCATACCCTCCCGCTTGGCGGCAATCCTGGCGCGCGCGAAGGACAAGCCGGAAATCTGGGCGGGCCACGTTTCCCGGGTAAAGAAGGCGTTTAAGCTGGGCGCCAACGGGGTGATCGCGTGACCGAGCGACATGGCGAACGCGTAGCCGTCTCCCGTCGAGCCCGTTTGGCGATACGCCTGGCCGCCGGTCGTCAGCACGAGCTTATCTGCGCGCAGGGGATCTTCCGAATTTTTAAGAAAAATCTCAAACCCATCTGAGTTCTTGTGAACCCGAACCGCATGGGCTTTCAACAGCACATGGACGTTCGAGGTATGGAACAGACGCTCGAAGACACCCACAATGTCCCGTCCGTTGTCCGACTGGGGGAAGACGCGGAGATCCTCCTCGGTCTTGAGCGGCACGCCGTGCGCCTCGAACCACTCGTAGACGTCTTGCGGAGAGAACTGGTGCATGACGGAAGAGAGGAACTTATTCCCGCGCGGATACTTCGTGAGGATGGCGCGGACGTCACGGATGCCGGTCGTGACGTTACACCTCCCGCCGCCCGAGATGATAACCTTCTTGCCCAGACCGTCGTTGTGCTCAATCAAAAAAATTTCAGCCGTTGGATCGGATTCCAGAATTGTCGCAGCGGCCATAAGCCCCGCCGCACCACCGCCGATAACTGCTATCTTCATACGACAGCCTTCGCTTCGAGATCAAGCCATTCCTTCTCAAAAAGGGCCATTTCCTCTTCAATCTCAGAGAGACGACGCGACTTCTCGGGTGCGTAGTCTGTTGGGTTCTCGAAAAAGTACGACAAGATCTCGCTCTTCTCGCGATCGAGCTTCTTGATTTTCTCCTCGAGGCGCTGCTGGGAACGGCGTCGTTCGCGAGCAAGGAGCGACAGTTCCCGCCGCTCGGCGCGGCCGTCCGCCGAGACGGAGGAGACTCCTGCGGACGACCCTTCCGTTGCATGCGAAGCCTCCTCGGCCAGGTTCGCGAGATCGAAAACGTACTCCTCGTAGGTGCCGAGGCAATGACGCAAGGTACCGTTACGGACTTCGTAGAGGCGGTCGACGATCGCGTTCATGAACGTGCGGGCGTGGGAGACAATGAACACCGTTCCCGGGTAGGCCTTGAGTGCCACCGCAAGTGCTTCGACGGTTTCTGCGTCCAGGTGGTTCGTCGGCTCGTCGAGGAGCAGGACGTTGTGTTCCTGGAGCACGAGGCGGGCCAGGCGCACCCGCGCGCGCTCGCCGCCGGAGAGAACGCCGCAGGTCTTTTCGAGATCGTCCTCGCGAAACAGGAACGCGCCTGCAGCCGACAGGATGCGCTCGGCCGGCGCATCGGGAGGCGCGGCGCGCGTGAGCGCCTGCAGGACGGTTTCCTGCGGTGACAACGTGTCCTCCGCATGCTGCGAAAAGAATCCGATATCCGCGCGGTGCCACCACTTGAGGGTTCCATCCAACGGAGCAAGTGTCCCCCCGAGTGTCTTCAGGAGCGTCGATTTGCCACGGCCGTTCTCGCCGACAATGCCGACCTTCGCGCCGCGCGGAACCTCGAGGGCGATGTCCTTGGCCACGACCGCGCTTCCGTATCCGACAGCTAGTCCTTCGACACGAACCGCCGTACCGGCCGTAAACGGGGGGCAGGGAATGCGAAATGCGGCAGTCGGGAGTGCACCGCCGAGCTCGCGCAGCTGGGTACGGAGCTTGGCAATGTGGCGAAGCTTGCTCTGGGCACGGGTCGCGAGGCTGGCCTTGGCGCGGAAACGGTCCGCGAACGCCTGCGCGTCGGCCATCTCGCGGCGCACCCGCCGGTTGGTGCGCCGGGTGTACTCGGCCTGCTCCTCCTTCCAGTCGAGGTAGGTCTCCACGTCGCTTGGAAACGTGACGAGTTTTCCCGCGGCAATTTCCCAGGTGGAGGTGCAGACATTTTGCAGCACCTCGCGGTCGTGGGAGGTCATGACGAACGCGCCGGGGTAGTCCCGAAGAAACGCCTCAAGGAGAAGGAGTGTCGGAAGATCGAGGTAGTTGACGGGCTCGTCGAGGAGGAGCAGGTTCGGCTGGTCAAGCAGCATGCGCACGATCTTGACGCGCATCTGATAGCCGCCGGAAAGCGCCGCGGGCGCCCGGCCGAGTTCCGCGGGACGGATGCCGAAACGCGCCGCCAGCTTGGCGCATTTCCATTCCGGTTTCCCGCTGTTCCCGCTCAGGTACCCGATCGTCGTCCCTTCGTCGGGCAAGATCTCGTGCTGTCGGAGCACGCCGAGGCGTGTCCACGGCATGAGTCGAAACGTGCCGCTGTCCGCCTCCTCGTCGCCGGCCAGGATGTGAAGAAGGGTCGTCTTGCCCGAGCCATTTCGTCCGATGAGCGCCCCGTGCGTTCCTTCGGACAGCACGAACGACAGCCCGTCGAGCACAGTCTGACGCCCATAGGTCTTGCACAGGTTTACGGCCTCAAGAAGTGGCTTCATAGCTGGCAGCCATTCTACTAGGAAGGGCCGACAAAATAAAACTGACGACGTTGGCCATCTGTGTTCACAAAAGATAGAATAGAAAGTGCTATGCCCCTGCACACGACGGATACAAATGTCACGCTCTATCATTTTCCCCTGTCCTTCTATTCCCAAATTGTCCGTCTCGTTTTGGAAGAAAAAGACATTCCGTACGCCGGGATCGTTATCGACATCGGACCCCGACTGGAGAATTACGAGCCATGGTACGTCCGTCTGAATTCGCGCGGGGTTGTGCCTACCCTGAAACATGGAGATCACATCGTTACGGATGCATTCCAGATCATTCGGTATCTCGATTCCACGTTTGCCCCTTTGGATGCACTGACTCCTTCCGATGCAGACGAACGCGCGGCCATGGAGACATGGCTGGAAAAACTGGACGCCTTTCCCATGCGGGAGTTCTCGTACGGTAACGTCCGCGGACCCATGCGGTGTCCTGATTCGAAAATCTTTTTCCGTCCGACGTCGGACGCTGACGCGCCTACGCGACACGCATCCCGATCTTGCCAAGCGGTACTAAGCCCGACTGGACGACATCGACGCATGGGAAGCGTCGATTATGGATCCGGTCTGTCGGACGCAGTTGAGCGAACGTCTGGACATACTCCTGTCCGAACTCGATGAGCGACTGAAAGAAACCCCATGGTGCGCGGGATCGTCTTACAGTCTTGGTGACGCCGTATGGACTGTCTTCCTCAACCGTCTCGCTTATTTCCGTTTGCCCCACGGCAATGGCATGGAGCGTATCGAGGAATACTACGCTCGCTTGAAGGTACGGCCGATTTTTGCGCGTTTTCAGGCAGGTAACGCGCTTCCATTCGGAACTATGGCTGTGATGTATGGACGTGTGGTATTCCGCATCCTGACACACCGATAAACGTGGAGTGCTATGATGAAAAAATGAGTGCAATGAGTGCTCTCTTACTCCTAACACATGCTTCTATGGCAAACGACGCATTGAACAACCCGGGGAATTTCGCGAACAATCCCGGACGGGCGGCGGCAGCAGGAAGCAAAGGGGGGAAAAAGATCGCCCACGAGCGGGGTCGCGCGCATGAATTTAGTGCCGAAGAAGCACGAGCAGCCGGTCTCATGAGCCATAAAAACGATGCATAAAACGATTCGTCAACGACGCTGTAGCTTCCGCTCGAAGATACCCTCCTCATCCCCACGCGCTCCCACAAAACTGAGTGTCCTTCCACGAGGGTCGATCCACAGATGGGAGACATGATCCAGGTTTGTCAGAGGCGTTACGTTGCGTCCTCCGCCGCGGCGGTCCAATTCAACAGCAGATATCTCCTGACCGTCGGTAAAGATGACCGCTGTCCCGTGTGGATGCCAGACGGCGGTGGGAACGGGACGACTGAGACGTGTGAGAAGTTCGTCCGTATGGTCTTCGGTGCGATACACGTGGATTTCGAAGTCGCCCCCGTACAAGAGCTCGTTTCCTCCGGCAGGATTCCAAGAGGCCCACTCGGCGGACGCGTGGAGCAGAATGGGGCGATCCGTGCCGTTTGCCTCGAGGAGGAGAATGCGCCGAGACGTTCGGTCCATGAGCAGGACGAACGCGTTTGGGGAAGGAAGGATGACGTAATCCCCATAAGGGACATATGCGAGGATGCGTTGTCGGGAACCGTCCTCTGATTGGCGCCAAACCGTCATTCTTCCTTCGACTTCCCCGACAGTCACGATATCGCTTCCCGTATGGGTGGCGACGACGGGACGGTCGATAAAAGTCGTCACAGAGGCATCGGGCATCGCAAGCGAGAGGAGACGATCCGTGGTCTGCACATAGAGCTGATCGTCAAGCTGGTTATCGAAGAACGCTTGGGTCACCTTTTTCTCCGAAACGCCAGATTTCAAGACCGCGGAAGACAGGAGTTGGTTGACGTCCAAACGGAAGCGACCGTCTGTGTTGCTTACCATCAGGCGGGGAGGAGCGTCGGAAGCGTTCCCCTGTACGAGCAAGTACGTTCCCCCAGCCGACCAAAAAAGGCCGACGTCGCGGTATTGTGCAGCGGGGAAGCGCAAGAGGAGGACCGGCTCGCCTTCCGTGGTATTCCGGGACCAAATTTCCACCCATGCTTCTTCCGTCGTTGCGTAAGCGATATGCCTGCCCGTCGGGTCCAAGACGGCATCCGTGACCGTGCCCGGAAGGCGCAATACCGCCTCTCTTTGGGAGAACAAAACTAGACCATGAACGAAGGTTGTTGTGTTTTTCAGAACAGGTAGGACCTTTTCCCATGGAAGATATCCCTCTTTCTGGATGCGAACCACATGGTCCCCGGGGGGAATGTCGGAAAACACCGCCGGAGTCGTTTCTTCAAACGCACGACCATCCATGGTCACAACAGCCTCTTTGGGAAGCGTTGAAACAGACAGGAGACCTGTTCGAACCACGTCAAAACGATCCAGCCGGAGCCGGTATCCGGCCGTGTACAAGACGACGGCCGGTGCCGTAACAAGAAACAAGCACAGAAAAAAAAGATACAGGAGGGTACGCACGCGTTGGTTCATACGGGAGGCGGCAAAAATCCTTGGTACGGAAGGATGTGCTTATTGTAGCAAACCTTGATGGGCGTCTGCGGGTCGGGTATGCTGTGGGAACTATGCGCCAGTCGTTACCCCTCGAAAAACGTCCATTTATTCTTCTCTCACGATTGGCAACGGTTGCCATACTCGCCAGCGTGTTTGTCAGCGGACTCTACCTCGGCCGACACCAAGGCATGGGACGTGATGCATTCGCCGGAGAAGGACGTGTACTCAATCAGTCAGAAATTCCCTCCTCCGCTTCACAGGACGTGGATTTCGCCCTGTTTTGGGATGTGTGGAGTCGTCTAAAGATGGACTACTATCAGCAGCCTGTATCCGACCAGGTTCTGTTCTATGGCGCCATGCACGGACTCGTAAACGGATTGGAAGATCCGTACACAACATTCTTCGATCCGGACGAGGCCCAAGCGTTTCTGTCAGACTTATCTGGAAGCTTCCAGGGAATCGGAGCGGAAATCGACAAGAAAGACGAGCAGCTGCGCGTCGTAGCACCGCTTCCCGGAAGCCCTTCTGAACAGGCCGGACTGTTGCCTGGAGACAGCATTTTTGCCATTGACGGCCTGGAAACCATTTCCATGAGCGTAGAGGAAGCCGTTTCCCACATTCGGGGAGAACGGGGGACGACCGTCATTTTGACGCTTGGTCGGGACGGCGTCGCGGAACCCTTTGACGTTTCCATCATCCGCGACACGATCACGATTAGCAGTGTGGACGCTGATATGCGGGAAGACGGCGTCATGAACGTCCGTATCCACACGTTCAACGAGGACACGCCGGCTCAGTTTGCGGAAGCAGCTAACGACGCGCTTGCACAAGGTGCGCGAGGAATCATTCTCGACCTGCGCAGCGATCCCGGTGGACTTCTGTCTTCTGCGATCGATGTGGCGGGTGCCTGGGTTGGAAACCAATCGGTCGTGCTCCAGCGCGTGCGTGGAGAAACCCAACCGTTTTCCGGCACGGGTTCGGCGCGGCTGAAAGACATCCCCACGGTCGTCCTGGTAAATGCCTGGTCGGCATCCGCTTCGGAAATCGTCGCGGGCGCGCTCCAGGACTATGGCCTCGCCAAGCTTGTTGGAGAACAGACGTTCGGTAAGGGGTCCGTTCAGGATTACGCAGAGTTGCCTGACGGTTCCGCCGTCAAAATTACGGTTGCGGAATGGCTCACACCCATGGGTCGCTCTATCAACCACATCGGTATCACCCCTGATGTTCTCGTCGAATGGAAACCGACCAACGAAGTGGAAGCTGCTGCGGATCCTCAGATGGAAAAAGCTCTTGAGCTTTTATTGGAGAACGTCCCGTGATCTCTATGGGAACCCAGCGTCATCGGGAAAAAAGATCAAGTGGTAGACCAACGGGTTCCCCGCGAAAGGACACCACTGTCGTGCATGAAATATCGGCCGGAGGCCTGGTATTCAAGCGGACACCTCGCGGTGTCTACTTTGCCATGATGAAGGATTCTTACGGAAAATGGACGTTTCCCAAGGGGCGACGAGAAGCGGGAGAGGAAGTGGAGGAAGCAGGGGCACGGGAAACCATGGAGGAACTCGGCTTGGAACAAATCCGTCTGCTCGAACCCCTGGGCCAGATCACGATCTGGTTCCGCGACCGATTTGAGCGCAAGGGGTCGCTGGTACACAAGGACATCTCCTACTTTCTCTTCGTGACGCCGACGGAGTCGATCCTATCGTTACAACCTGATGAGCACGTACAGGAAGTGGAGTGGGTTCCAGCCAAGGATGTGTTGTCGCGGTCGTTTTATCCCGACCTCATCCCCGTCATCCAGCGCGCGCTGGGATATGTGAGGAACCATCCAAAAATCGTCTAGGGACCTCTGCAAAACCGCGTCTTTTCGTCTCGCGGGCACCCGTCCACCCCATTCTTCGCCGGAGGCGGATCCGCCTTTGGTGGAAACGTACCTGTTCGTACGTCTCATGGGGCTGGACAGCCAGCTCAACGAAAATCCATCAGTTTTTCAGAGGTCCCTCTAAGCCAAACGGGATCTCCTGGTATGGAAGAATGGATCGCGAAAGGGAGGGTGTGTTCGGGTATGGGACGGGCACGGGATCTCGGATGTCCGACGGCGAACCTGGTTCTGGAACGCAAAGATGGCGCGCCCGATCCGGGTGTGTATGTCGCCTACGCCGCATGGGACGCTGAACGCGCCCCCGCGCTTGTATGCGTGCATCCGCCAAGCTCCGGCGGGAACGTAAAAGTCGAAACGCACGTCCTAGAGGTGGACGTCGATCTCAGGGAAAAAGACATGCGCCTGGAAGCACGCGCCAAGCTCCGTGATTTCGTCCCATGGACAACCGAAGCGGCGATGCGTAAACTCATCCAAAACGATATCTCGGATGCGACCGAATGGTTCGAGGCAAGAAAGTATCTTAAAAACATCTGAAGTTCCTGTCACTCTCTTATTGCCTGAGCCAGTCGAAGGCTTTGTTCCAAATCACGCCCCTTCGACAAGCTCAGGGGATATATGCAGTATTATGGACGCAAACAACTATTCTCCCGTCGACGGTTCTCCCTTTCGTTTTACGATCGTGCGAGCGCGTTTTAACGAGGGCGTGACGCAAGGGCTCCTCGACGCGTGCACAGAGACGCTGCGCGGTGCCGGGGTTAGGCCGGAACACGTTTCCGTCATCGAGGTCCCCGGATCGATGGAAATCGGCTATGCCTTAAATGAATGCGCCGTGGAAGGAACCGCGGATGTCCTCATTGCCTTGGGAGCCGTCATTAAGGGAGAGACGGTGCACTTTGAATATCTCGCTTCCTTCTGTATGGACAGTATCCGGGAAGTGATCATGTCGCAACGCATTCCCGTGAGCGTCGGTGTCCTCACCTGCTTCAATCGGGCGCAGGCGGAAGCCCGTTCCGGGTTCGGACCCCTGAATCGGGGACGGGAGGCAGCACTCGCGGCTGTCGAGATGGCAGCCCTCCGGCGAAACATGGGATGGACGCGAGGGGTGTGATATACTGGCCCTGGCTATGAAAGTAATCCTCCTGCGCGACGTCAAAACCCAGGGTAAGGAAGGCGCCATCGTCGAGGTGTCCGAAGGATACGCGCGCAATTTTTTGTTTCCACAAAACCTGGCCGTGCAGGCTACAGAAGAGGCGCTTCGGGAACGTCAGGAACGGGAAGACCGTGCCGAACGTGAGGGAAAAAAGGAACTCAAGTCTTCCGCCAAGCTCGCGTCCCAGTTGGAGGGTTTCGAGCTCGAACTGGTGGAAAAAACGAACGAGCAGGGGGTGCTATACGCGGCCGTGACGACGGAAGAGGTGGCCCGCGCCCTCAAGAAGGCCAAGTTCACCGTGGACGCCTCCATGATCCAGCTGACCCATTCCATCAAGGACGTCGGAGAGCATCCGGCAACCGTGCAGCTCCCTCACGGATTCGAGGCTTCGATCACGATCCGCGTCTCTTCTTCCAAACGCAGCGCCTAAGGCGCCGGATTTCCCTCCGGCGTTTTCGTTTGGGTCGCGTCTACGTTGTAAAAAAATAAGCTCCGTAATAAACGAGTATGCGAAAATACGTGTTCGTGGTCGGTGGTGTGTTATCCGGTGTGGGAAAAGGCGTTACCTCCGCGTCCTTGGGAGCCATCTTCAAGGCCAAGGGATTCCGCGTGACGGCCGTGAAAGCTGATCCCTACGTGAACGTTGACGCCGGAACCATGAACCCGATCGAGCACGGGGAAGTCTATGTGACCCGCGACGGCGACGAAACAGATCAAGACATGGGAAACTACGAGCGGTTTTTGGACACGGATCTCGGGTCGGAAAACTACATGACCACGGGGCGGGTCTACCAGACCGTCATCCAAAACGAGCGTGCCATGAAGTACGGCGGCAAGTGCGTGCAGGTCGTCCCCCACATTCCGGAAGAAATCATGCGGCGAATCAAGGCGGCGGATCAGAACAAGACGGATATCACGATCATCGAGATCGGCGGCACCGTGGGCGAATATGAGAATATCCTGTTTCTCGAAGCCGCACGTATGATGAAACTGCAAACCCCGGACGACGTAGCCTTCGTGCTTGTAAGCTATTTGCCCGTGCCTTCCCACCTCGGGGAAATGAAAACGAAGCCCACCCAACATGCGGCCCGGGCCCTGAACAGCGTCGGCATCCACGCCAACGTGATCATCGCCCGAGGACCCCTCGAGCTAGATGCCCCACGACGGGAAAAACTTGCGATTCACTGCGGCGTCCCCCGGGACCGCTGCATTGCGGCTCCAGACGTGGACTCGATCTACCGCATTCCCCTGTTGCTGGAGAAGGAAGATCTCGGCAACAAGCTCCTCCAGGACCTGGACGTCAAGCCGCGGACAACCGATCTGGCCCCCTGGAAGACGTTCGTCGGACGCATCCAGCGGGCGAAGCGGGACGTGCGGATCGCCGTGGTCGGCAAGTACTTCGGCACGGGGGAATTCACCTTGGCCGACTCCTACATCTCGGTCATCGAGTCGCTGAAGCACGCGGCCTGGTTCCACGGCCGTCGTCCAGACCTGCACTGGGTGAGCGCCGAGGACTTCGAGAAGGATTCCACCTCCGTGTCCCGCTTGAGCACATTCGACGGCATCCTCGTCCCCGGCGGCTTCGGGTCA
This sequence comes from Candidatus Uhrbacteria bacterium, assembly GCA_016209325.1. Taxonomy (GTDB): domain Bacteria; phylum Patescibacteriota; class Patescibacteriia; order UBA9934; family GWF2-40-263; genus UBA10014. The sequence goes on along the minus strand of JACQWJ010000014.1, from coordinate 1,254 downwards.
CGCGGGATTGAGGGCATTGTGAATGCCATCCGCTTTGCCCGCGAGAAGAGTATCCCTTATTTCGGTCTGTGCTACGGCATGCAGCTTGCCTGCATCGAGTTCGCACGAAACGTGGCTGGACTCGCCGGAGCCAACTCGGTCGAAGTCAATCCGAAAACCCCCCATCCCGTCATCCAACTGAACCCTCTTCAGGCCAAAAACATTCTCGAACAGAAATACGGCGCGACGATGCGCCTTGGAAGCTACGGCTGTGCCCTCAAGCTCGGTTCCAAGGCATCCAAGGCCTACGGCAGCCAGTTCGTTGAGGAGCGTCACCGACACCGCTACGAATTCAACAACACCTACCGCCAGGCCTTGGAAGAGAAGGGGCTGACGGTTGTCGGGGTCAATCCGGAGTCAGACCTGGTGGAAATCGTCGAGCTCAAGGACCATCCTTTCTTCCTCGGCGTCCAATTCCACCCCGAATTCCAGTCCCGTCCCATGCGTCCGCATCCCCTGTTTTCCGCCTTCATGGCCGCGGCGGGAAAGAAACGGAACCTGCGGGGGTAGGACGGACGGTTTTTGAAAGACAATGTTTTTGAAAGACTGTTGGGACCTCTGAAAAATCGATGGATTTTCGTTGAGCGGGCTGTCCAGCCCCATGAGACGTACTAAAGGTACGTTGAATGGGGTGGACGGGTGCCCGCGAGACGAAAAGACGCAGTTTTGCAGAGGTCCCATTTGCAGAGGTCCCTGTTGACAGTTCCGAACGGAGGTTTTATAGTAGGCACGATTATTTTGTTGATACTACGTTATGGCACATAAGAAAGCGGCCGGGTCTACCTCCTATGGCCGCGATTCGCAGGGACAACGCCTTGGCGTGAAGGTTACCGACGGTCAGAGCATTCGGGCAGGACAGATCATCGTCCGCCAGCGTGGCTCCAAGATCCACCCGGCCTTCAACGTCCGTCGCGGCAAGGACGACACGCTGTACGCCTCGACTGCTGGCATCGTCAAATTCAAAAAGAAAAAGATGCCCAACTTCCACGGCATTCTGAGCCTCCGCACCTTCGTTTCTGTCGAGCCAGCCAAGGTCGCGTAAGACGAAAAAATCCCCCGCTGGGGGATTTTTGGTTTGATCTAAAAACCCCCAGCGAAGCTGGGGTGTACGTTTGAAGGCGACGCCGTATGCTAATGCCGCCCGGCAGGGCGGCGTTAGCACCGATACGTATGCCATCAAACAAACGTACGATCCGCACGTTATCACACTGCTAT
>JACQWJ010000013.1 GCA_016209325.1 Candidatus Uhrbacteria bacterium | reverse complement strand
TCAAGTTTCAGGATAAATTCTGTAGTTCCACTCCCCGTGAAAAGCGTCCCGTTCAAGCTTCACGGCAGCGAGTGCTTCATCCGATACTTTGATCCCTTTTTCATAGGAATGTTCATCCAACCTGGCTTTGACTGTCAGGCCAATCAACACATCCGAAACTGCCTGATTCTTATCAGGAACAATACGCTTTATCAATCTACTACAACTTAAAACGCTCCCGTTTACAGGAGCGTTTCGGACCACATTTTCTTACCCCCGCCACGTCGAGGCGGTGAGGGCGATCGCGAGGGCGTCGGCGGCGTCGTCGGGTTTGGGGGCTTTGGGGAGACCGAGGAGTTGTTTGACCATGCGCTGGACGGCTGCCTTGTTGGCATTGCCGTCGCCAGTGAGCGCCAGCTTCACCTGTTTCGGATTGAACTCGACGGTCGGCACCCCGAACTGGGCGGCGGTGAGGAGCACGACACCACGAGCCTCGGCGACCCGTATGGCGGTCTTTTGATTGTTCGTAAAAAACAGCTGCTCAACGGCCACGACCGACGGCTTCCAATGGGTGAAGACGGCGTGGAGGTCCTCGACGAGCTGGGCTAGACGGTCCCCGAAATCCCCGCCGGCGGCGGTCGTCATGACGCCGAAGTCGACGGCCTCCATCTGCCCATCCTGTATGCCGATGACCCCGAATCCCATGCGGCCAAAGCCGGGATCGATGCCCAAGATGAATCGCGGTCCGCTTCCCTGTGATTTCTTCATAGGTCGTTGGTATATACAGCGTCCACGTCGTCGTTTTGCTCCAGGGCCTCGACGAGCTTTTCCAGCTCCGCGCGGACGGTCGGATCCTCGACCGCCACGGTCGTCTTCGCGACGTACTCGATCCCCGTGCCGTCCGGCTTCCAGTTCCCCTGCTCCGCGGCCTCTGCCAAGCGCTTCAGATCCTTGATGTCGCAGGTCGCCTGCACGCCGTCCGTGCCGACCGGCAGGAAGTCGTCGGCACCCGCCTCGATGAGCGCGAGCTCGATGGCGTCGCGGTCGGGAATGGTTGCCGGGTCGAGAAACGTCAGCACACCCTTCTTTTCAAACATCCACATGACGCTTCCGGCCACGCCGATCGTGCCGCCATTCTTCGAGGCGACCATCTTCACATCCGCTACCGTGCGGTTGCGGTTGTCGGTCACGCACGCGACCAGAAACGCGACGCCACCGGGACCGAACCCCTCGTAGACGACTTCCTCGAGCGCAACTTCCCCGCCCTCCCCGAGCCCGCGTGCGATCGCCCGGTCGATGTTGTCCTTCGGCACGCTGATTGTTTTAGCGGCATCGACCGCCACCCGGAGCTTGAAGTTGAATGCGGGGTCTCCCCCACCTTCCCGAGCCGCAACCGTGATGTTCTTCGCGAGCTTGGCGAAGGTATTCGCCCTCCTGGCATCCGCTTTTCCCTTCTTGAGTTGAATGTTGTGCCAATGGGAATGCCGAGCCATAGTGTACAAATACGGGAGGCATGATACCTATTTTAGACGATTCTGACCAGCCAAAAGAAATAGGCGAGAGCATGTGCTCTCGCCTATTCTCCGTTGATCGGCGTTACGCTTCGACCACTTCGAGTTCGAGGGGATCGACTTCCTCCTCTTCGACACAGGCATGGCCGAAGCCCGTGCCGGCGGGAATGAGGCGACCGATGATGACGTTTTCCTTGAGGCCGGCAAGGCGGTCAACCTTGCCAGTCACGGCCGCGTTGATGAGCACGCGGGCCGTCTCCTGGAACGAGGCGGAAGACAGCCAGGACTCAGTCGAGAGCGACACTTTGGTGATCCCGAGGAAGACCTGGTCGGCGGTCGCGGCGTTCTTTCCTTCCTCCGCCATGCGAATATTTTCCTGCAGGAAGGAGGACTTTTCGACGATCTCGCTCGGCAGGAGCTCCGTGTCTCCCGGATCGACGATCTGCATGCGGCTGAACATCTGGCGGATGATGACCTCGACGTGCTTGTTGTTCACCTTCTGTCCCTGGGACACGTACACGAACTGGACCTCCTTCGAGAGGTAGCACTGCACGGCGATCTGCCCCCTGTGCTTGAAGAGAATCTGCAGGTCCAGGTTCCCATCGGTAAGCGCCGCGCCGGCCTCGACCTCGTCACCGTCCTTCACGAGGAGCGAGAATCCCGGGGGGATGATGTACTCACGGGCGCGCTGGGAGTCGTAGATGATTTTCACGATGCCCTTTTCGGCCTTGGTCGTGCCAGCCTTCTCAGCCAGAATCTTGGTTCCATCGGTCTTGACCGCAAGAACGTCGCCGACCCGCACGTGGTCCCCGTCCTTCACCTTGAGCTCGGCGCTCTTGCCAACCATCACCGCTTCCTCCTCGACGCTCGGGTAGAGGACGCGCACGATCTTCTGACCGGAGCGGGTGTCGACGATGTGCTTGCCGGTCCCCGCCTGCGCAACTTCGCGCCCGATCTCCTCGATCTGGATCGTGCCCGCCACGTCGGTCATGACAGCCTTCTGCTTCGGATTGCGCGCCTCGAAGAGCTCGTCCACGCGCGGGAGACCTTGGGTGATGTCCTTGCCGGCAACGCCTCCCGTGTGGAAGGTGCGCATGGTGAGCTGTGTGCCTGGCTCGCCGATCGACTGGGCAGCCATGATCCCGACAGCCGTACCGAGCTTCACGAGGTGGTTGTAGGCGAGGTCGTATCCATAGCATTGCTGGCAGATACCACGGCGCGACCGACAGGTGAGCACCGAACGCACATGGGCCTCCTCAAGCTCGGCTTTGGATTCCTCGAGCTCGCGGATGTGTGCTTCGGTGATCATGTTTCCCTTCTTCACGAGCGCCTTCCTGCTGCCCGCCGCCTTGATGTCGGACAAGGCCACGCGGCCGAGGATCCGGATAAGCAAGGGCTCGCCGATCTCGTCGGACTCCTCTTTGGTCAACAGAACACCTTCCGTGTCGCCGCAGTCCTCTTCGCGCACGACCACGTCCTGGGCGACGTCAACGAGGCGACGGGTGAGGTAGCCGGCGTTCGCCGTGCGGAGCGCTGTGTCGGTCAGCCCCTTCCGGACGCCGTGGCTCGAGATGAAAAACTCCAGCACGTCGAAGCCTTCCTTAAAGGAACGCTTGACGGGCAGTTCAATGATTTCGCCGGATGGATTTGACACGAGGCCCTTCATACCGACCATCTGGGTCAGCTGGCCCCAAGAACCGCGTGCACCGGATTCAATCATGGAGTAAACGGGGCCGTCGTTCGGCAGGGCCTTGCGAGCGAGATCTGCCACGCGGTCCTTGACTTCATTCCAAATCTTCACGACAGAATTGTGACGTTCCGCCTGGGTCAGGAGACCTTGCGTGTAGTAGTCCTGGACTTCGCGCACACGTCGGTCCCCTTCTTCGAGGATGATGCGCTTCTCGGGCAAGTTCGGCAGGTCAGCCATACCCCAGGAGTAGCTGAGGAGAGTCGCATATTTGAAACAAAGATCCTTGATCCGGTCGAGGACGAGCGCCGTCTCCTCCTGCCCGTCCATTTCGATCGACAGGCGGATGAGCGCCCCAAACTCCTTCTTGCCGAGCGGCTGGTTCATGAATGGCATACTGACCGGCAGGGCCTGGTTGACGAGAACACGTCCGACCGTCGTAGTCGTCAACTTCTTGGCTACGTCCGGTGAGGAACCCGGCTTCAGCCCCCCGCGCACCCGGATCCACTCACGGAGCCCGATCGACTTCGTCTCATAGGCATACAGGACTTCCGTCACGTCCGCGAACGCACGCAGGGTCCGCTCCTCAGGCTGCGGAAGGGCGGTCGTCATGGCGTAGGCAGTCCACACGAGGTCGCGGCTCGGGGTGGCGACCGGCGCACCGTGGGCGGGCTTCAAGAGATTCTTCGTCGTCAGCATGAGGTCGCGCGCCTCGCGCTTGGCCTCCTCGGTGAGCGGCACATGGACGGCCATTTGGTCGCCGTCGAAGTCGGCGTTGTAAGCGTCACACACGAGCGGAGGAATCTGAATGGCCTTGCCCTCGATCAGTGTCGGCTGGAAGGCCTGGATGCCGAGGCGGTGGAGGGTCGGCGCACGGTTCAGGAGCACGAAGGAGTCGCGGACGATCTCCTCGAGGATGTCCCATGTCTCCGGCCGATCGCTTTCCATAAAGCGGTTGGCGGACCGGATGTTGTGCACGTACTCGCGTTGGATAAGCTTCGCGATGACGAAAGGCTTAAAGAGTTCGAGTGCCATGGTCTTCGGGATGCCGCACTGATTCAGGGCGAGGTGAGGACCGACGACGATAACGGAGCGCCCGGAGTAATCGATGCGCTTGCCGAGCAGGTTCTGACGGAACCGTCCTTGTTTGCCCTTCAGAAAGTCAGACAAGGACTTCAGCTGACGCTTCTTACCCGTGGCAGCAATGACGGTCTTCGAGTGGCGGGCGCTGTTGTCGAAGAGCGAGTCGACCGCTTCCTGAAGCATGCGCTTCTCGTTACGCGCAATCACCTCAGGGGCGCTGAGTTCCCTAAGACGCTTCAGGCGGTTGTTGCGGTTGATGACGCGGCGGTACAGGTCGTTCAGGTCCGAAGTCGCGAAGCGTCCGCCATCGAGCGGCACCATGGGACGGAGATCGGGTGGAAGAACAGGAATCGCGGACAGGATCATCCACTCCGGGCGGACATGGTTCTTGTGGAGGGAGCGCAGCAGTTTCAGACGGCGCATGACACGGTCTCGCTTGGCTCCCGAGGCGCCAGACAGAACCTCGTCGAGCTCCGTGATCGTGGCCTCGATGTTTAGGCGCTTCAAGAGCCCATGAACCGCGCCTGCGCCAATGTCCGCCTCAAAGATGTGGCCATATTTGAGCGACCAGTCATGGTAGGTCGCCTCGGCGATGATCTTGAGTGGTTTCAACTCCTTCAGCTCCCGGTCGACGAGCACGAAGTCGGCCTCCAGCTCCTCGAGCTTGCGGTCACGGATCGAGGCCAAGTGCTCAGTCTCCGTCTTGATCTTCTTGTCTTCTCCCGGAAATTTTTGGGCCAAGCGCTCGAGGTCACGCAGGTGCTCGCCCTCGATCATCTTCTTCTTCGCCTTGTATTCCTGGCGCACTTGCTCGACAGTTTGAACACGCGCCTCCTCGTTCACGTCGGTCACGATGTAACTTGCGAAGTAGATCACCTTCTCAAGGGACTGGACGGAGAGCTCGAGCACGGTGCCGATCTTGCTCGGGAGCCCGCGCAGGAACCAGATGTGGGTGACTGGAGCCGCGAGTTCGATGTGGGCCATGCGCTCGCGGCGCACGATCGAGTGGGTGACTTCGACACCACATTTGTCGCATACAATCCCCTTGTAACGAATCTTCTTATACTTGCCACAATAGCACTCCCAATCTTTGGATGGCCCAAAAATCTCCTCAGCGAACAGGCCGTGCTTCTCGGGCTTCTGGGTCCGGTAGTTAATGGTCTCGGGCTTGGTCACCTCGCCGTAGGACCACGAACGGATGTCCTCGGGGGAAGCCAGACGGAGTCGGATCGAGTCGAAGTCGGTGGTTTTGAGGGTGTCGGTCTTTTGAAACATACGACAGAGTCAAGATGACGAGCGAAGGGAAGCGCGTCAGGCTTTCTTCTTGGGCTTCTTCTCGTCGGCCAAATCGACTTTTTGGCCGTCCTTGAGGAGTTCGACGCCGAGACACAGGCCCTTGAGCTCGCGAATGAGCACGTTGAAGGACTCTGGAATGTTGACCTTGTGGATCTGCTCGTCCTTGATAATCGCTTCGTAGGCCTTGCTTCTTCCGGGCACGTCGTCGGACTTGATCGTCAGGATCTCCTGGAGCATGTGCGCGGCCCCGTAGGCCTCGAGCGCCCAAACTTCCATTTCTCCGAACCGCTGACCACCGAACTGCGCCTTACCCCCGAGCGGTTGCTGGGTGATGAGCGAGTACGGCCCAATCGAGCGCTGGTGGATTTTGTCCTCCACCATATGGATGAGCTTCAGGATATACATGTAGCCCACCGTAACGGGGTTCGCAAACATCTCGCCGGTTCGACCGTCGTAGAGGGACAGCTGGCCACTTTCCGGAAAACCGGCGCGCGCGAGCTCGGAACGGATCTCCGTCTCCGTGACGCCGTTCAGGACGGGTGTCGCCACACGGTAGCCAAGGGCGTTCGCGGCAAGACCGAGGTGGGTCTCAAGAATTTGGCCTAGGTTCATGCGGGAAACGACGCCAAGCGGGGTCAGGATCACGTCAATCGGGGTACCATCCCCAATAAACGGCATATCTTGGACCGGAACGACGCGCGAAATAACGCCCTTGTTGCCGTGACGTCCGGCTACCTTGTCCCCGACCTGAATCTTCCGCAGGTCCGCCACCGACACTTGGATCGTCTTGATGACACCCGGCGGCAGCTTGTCGCCGGCCTCACGCGAGAACAGCTTCACATCGACCACCTTGCCGTGCTCACCGTGCTCGAGGTAGAGGGAGGAGTCGCGTACGTCACGTGCCTTCTCGCCGAAAATGGCGCGTAGGAGCTTTTCCTCGGCCGAAAGCTCAGTCTCGCCCTTCGGGGTGATCTTCCCGACCAAAATGTCGCCGGACTTTACCTCAGCGCCGATCCGCACGATGCCCTCGATGTCGAGATTCTTGAACTTCTCCTCAGAGACGTTTGGGATGTCAGCGGTCACCACCTCGGGCCCGAGCTTGGTGTCGCGCACGTCGACCGTGTAGTGCTCAATGTGGACCGAGGTAAAACGATCGTCGTGCACCAGGCGTTCGTTGATGATCACGGCGTCCTCGTAGTTGTAGCCGTCCCAGATCATAAAGGCCACGAGCGCATTCTGGCCGAGCGCGAGCTCGCCCCGGTCGACCGCGGCCGAGTCCGCGATGACATCGCCGCGGCGGACTGGCTGCCCCGGCATGACGTTCGGACGCTGGTTGATGCAAGTGGAGGCGTTGCTCCGGAGAAACTTGTTGAAGCGATAGAGGTGGACGTTCTTGTGGGCGTCGGTCACCTCGATTCGCGAGCCGTCCACGGCGGTCACGGTGCCGTCCTGCTCGGCCACGATGACGTGCCCCGAGTCGCGCGCGGCGCGCATTTCCATGCCAGTCCCGATGATGGGGGCCTGAGGCTTGATCGTCGGAACTGCTTGGCGCTGCATGTTTGTTCCCATGAGGGCGCGGGTCGCGTCGTCATGCTCGAGAAACGGAATGAGGGCTGTGCCGATCGAAACGACCTGGGTCGAGGACACGTCCATGTAGTCGATCTCCTGGGCGAGAACGATCTGCGGCTCTCCGTACTTGCGTGCGCTCACGAACTCCTCGGCGAGAAAGCCATCAGCATCCATGGGGGTCGAAGCGGGCACAGTGATACTCTTCTCCTCTTTAAAGGCGTTTAGGTACTCAATATCACCCGTCACCCGGACGCGCACGGACCCGTCCTTGCCCGTCTTCTTTTCCACCTTCCGGTACGGAGTCTCGATGAATCCGTACTTGTTGATGACGGCATAACTCGCAAGGTGGCCGACAAGCCCGATGTTCGGACCTTCAGGCGTCGCGATCGGACAAATGCGGCCGTAGTGCGTGGGATGCACGTCGCGTACCTCGAAGCCGGCACGCTCGCGGGACAAGCCACCGGGACCCATTGCGGACAAGCGACGCTTGTGCTCGAGCTCGGCGAGTGGGTTCGTCTGGTCCATGAACTGGGAGAGCTGGGAGGACATGAAGAACTCGCGCACGGCGCCGATAACGGGCCGAGCGTTGATGAGGCGGGCGGGAGTCAGGGTCTCGATATCCTGGGTGGACATGCGATCCTTGATGATACGCTCCATGCGCGCGAGCCCCACGCGAAAGCGGCCCTGAACGAGCTCACCGACCGCGCGCACGCGTCGGTTGCCGAGATGGTCGACGTCGTCCGGGTCCTCCTGCGCGATGTTGAGACGGATAATCTCACGCACGATGCAGATGAGATCTTCCTTCGTCAGAATGCGATTGGTCTCGGGCGAAACAGCCTCGTCGGACGGATCGAGTCCGAAACGCAGGTTGAACTTATAGCGCCCCACCTTACCGAGGTCGTAGCGGTCGAAGTTAAAAAACATCGAATGGATGAGCTGACGGGCGTTGTCGGGGGTCGCGAGGTCCCCGGGGCGGATACGCTTGTAGACCTCAATGAGACCCGTCTCCTCGTTCTCGGACACGTCCTTGTGGAGCGTGGCCTCGACGTAGCGATTGAGCGGATGAACGTCGACGTCCTCGAAGAGCTTCAGAATTTCCTCGTCGGTCGGGTAGCCGAACGCGCGCAGGAGGGCCGTCACGGTCACCTTGCGCTTGCGGTCGATCTTGACCCAGATCACATTCTTGGGATCGGTCTCGAACTCGAGCCAAGCTCCGCGATTCGGGATGATCTTCGCGCCATAGTAACGGCGGCCCCGCTGGATATCCGCTGTAAAAAAGGCTCCGGCCGAGCGGACCAGCTGGCTCACGATCACGCGCTCGATGCCGTTGATGATAAAGGTACCTCGCGGCGTCATGACGGGCATGTCCCCGAGGTAAATCTCCTGCTCCTTGACGGTCGCACTCCGCTTGTTCAGGAGGCGGGTCTTGACCCGGAGCGGCGCTTCGTAGGTGACGTTCTTATTCCGGGAAGTGATCTCGTCGAACTTAGGCTCGTCGAGGTAGTAGTCGTCGAACGTGAGCTCAAGGTCCCGTCCGATGAAGTCCTTGACCGGCGTCACTTCATCGAACAACTCGCGCAGACCTTCCTCAATGAACCAGGCGTACGAGCGCGACTGGATCTCCGTCAGATGGGGAAGTTCCACGGCGTCTTTGGGAGCCTGGAACATCTTGCGCTCAGGGTCGGTCGGAGGAGTGAGTCGATAGATCATACAAACAAAAAACCTCATCCTAAGAAAGGACGATTCTTATTTTTGGCTCAATGTGGCTTCTTCCGCCCGGCTCCAACAAGCGCCGGAGCGTACGAAAGCTCCAAAATGGGTAATGTCCACCATGCCGCACGTTAGAGTTTTGGAAAACGCTGCTTTCTTCGGCGAAAACAACGCAAGGTGGAGATACCCGGTTGACCATTCTGCCTCAAGCGGGGTATCGGATTGCGGAAAGAACACGGACACAGCGTGTACGAAGTGGCCAGATGGTAGCAGGAAGGAAAAGAGACGTCAAGAGGAAAGAAGGAATGAAAGGAAAAAAGATTCATGACAAGAAGATGAATAAAATACCTGTCCCAAGGCCGCAAAACGGTCGGCGATTACACGGAAGAAACGCGGAGTCGATACATCCAAACGCAAGGAGAGAGATGGGTCCCACCGAAGGCGGGACGGCGTCGGTCACATCGATTCAGCGGAATCACCCCGCTTTGCGGTCCCGGAACGGCATTTCAACGCATCAGTGTATGTATACCATGTCCATTTTTCTCTTTCAAGGAAAATTTGTGTCTACACAGAGATGAATCCACACTGATATGGCGCGTGTAACGCGATGGGCGTGTGGCGGAAACAGATTACCCATCGTTCAACCCCGCCTCCAACCGTGATAGAATGGGCCCATCTATGGCCCGTGCGCACACCAAGTCTCGTTCCTCACTCCCCCCTCCCCGACCGAGAGCTACGCTCCACCCGGAAACCAAACGGGGCATTGGCGTTATCTTCGTATTCGCCCTAGCCGCCTTTCTCCTGCTTTCCTTCTTCGGCATTGCCGGAAGCATGGGTACCTTGCTTGACCATGCCATGGCTGAGGCGTTCGGATGGGATCGCTTTTTGGTTCCCGTCCTACTCATTCTCGGAGGAACAACCGCGTTGAATCCCGAACGCATGAAATATGGTCTGTGGAATCTGATTGGCGTCCTGTGCTTTTTTCTCTCCTTTAACGCCCTTCTGAATACAGTCTTACTCAGTAATGTTCCGCTGAGCGACGAGCGCGTGACTGCTGTAGGAGGACTTGTCGGTCAATTGCTGGCAACAGTTCTTTCCAATGTCGCGGGATTCTGGGCGACGCTCACGGCTCTCCTGGCCCTGTTTCTCATTTCGCTCCTCTTGACATTCAATACATCACTGCGCCGCCTGATGGGCTGGTATACCCATGCCGTCAGCCTCCTACGACGGCTCCAAGAACGCACTTCCGCTCGTTCCAGATCTTCGTCCTCCGTTACCGAAGAACACCTGAAAAGCGAAGACAAGGAGGAATACGAACCATCCGACGAACAGGTCGACCAATATGAAGAGGAAGCCATTCCAACACCCTCCACTCCCCTAAAGACTCATCCTGTTCCTGCTCCGGAAGAAAAAGTGCTGACTACCCGTCTGCGCCGGACCGCTTCCCTGCCACTTGACCTCCTCGAGTACCGGACGGCCAAAGCCAATTCCGGGGACACGGAACGCAACCAGCAGATCATCCAACGAACATTTGAACACTTCAACATCCAGGTAGAAATGGGAGAAATGGCGATCGGTCCCACGGTGACGCAATATACCCTGCGCCCGGCCGAAGGAGTGAAGCTCTCCCGCATCGTCGCCCTGCAAAACGACATCGCGCTTGCGCTCGCCTCCCACCCTATCCGCATCGAGGCTCCCGTCCCTGGAAAATCCCTGGTGGGTATCGAGGTGCCGAACCAGAACGTCGCCACGGTGTCGCTCCGGGAACTCTTGGAGTCGAAGGCGTTCAAAACCCGGAGCAATAACCTCCATGTCGCGATGGGCAAGGATGTAACAGGAAAAGTGTGGAACACACCGCTCGACAAGATGCCCCATCTTCTCGTGGCCGGCGCCACAGGCTCGGGAAAAAGTGTCTGCCTCAATACCGTCATTATTTCGCTTCTCTATGAAAACAGTCCGGATGAACTGCGGTTTGTGATGGTCGATCCCAAGCGCGTGGAGCTGACGGCCTATGAGGGCATTCCTCATCTTCTCATCCCTCCCATCACCAAGGTCGACGACACAGTGAACGCGCTTAAGTGGACGGTACGCGAGATGGAGCGACGCCTCGACGTCCTGTCGAAGTTCGGTGTGCGCGACATCGGGTCGTACAACGCCAAAGCTGAGGAGAAGATGCCCAGAATCGTCGTTGTCGTCGACGAGCTCGCCGACCTCATGGCAGCGAGCGGGCACGAAGTCGAAGCCACAATCGTGCGTATCGCCCAGATGGCGCGTGCGGTCGGTATCCACCTCGTTCTCGCGACCCAGCGCCCATCGGTCGACGTGATCACCGGGGTCATCAAAGCCAACTTTCCGGCCCGCATCGCCTTTGCGGTCGCGTCTCAGACTGATTCGCGCACGATTCTCGACTGTGCCGGAGCTGAAAAACTCCTGGGCCGGGGCGACATGCTGTTCACCTCTGCTGAGCTTTCTAAGCCCGTGCGCATCCAGGGCGCCTACGTGTCTGAAGAGGAGGTGAAACGCGTCGTCGCACACTTGCGGCTTGAGGGAATGCCGGACTACAACTACGCGGTGACGGAACGGGAGAAGACGGGCATCGTGCTTGACGGCAGCGACGGCGACGATCCCCTGCTCGACGATGCGGCCGTGGCAGTCATCCAGGCCGGACGGGCTTCCACATCCCTTCTCCAACGACGCCTGAAAATCGGCTACGGGCGTGCGGCCCGCGTGCTCGACATCCTAGAAGACCGTGGCGTCATCGGTCCGCCGGATGGCTCCAAGCCGCGCGAAATCCTGGTTGACCACTGGCCGCTCGAAGACCGACGAGAATTTGCCGAACGTCGGGAACTCCTAAGAATAGAAGACACCGAGATTCCGGAAGCCGCTCCGCCTTCACGTCCCAGCGCGGACGATCCTGATCTGGAAGCGTTCCTATCGGCTCAACAAGGGACATATCCAGATGATGAAAAAGATCGGGAGCGCACCGATTAAACCCTTGCGTTCCCGACTAAAATTTGGCACAATCGCATCAAACCTATGTCTTTTGCTGTCAAACGCTTGGATCACGAAGAACGCTTGGGAGACAAGCTATATGCCATGCGGCGTGCCCTGAACTGTACCTTGGACGACATGGCCCGCATGACCAAAATCCAGAAATGCTATCTTCAAGCGTTCGAGAAAGGAACATATGGCGCGCTGCCTGAATCACGCTATGCCCGTCCGTTCCTGAAGACATACGTCCAAGCACTGAACGGACGTCCCGCTTACTTCCTGGCACGATTTGACAGTGAGCATGGGGACAAACAACGGGAGGGTGAAGCCGTCTCCTGCCTTCCACGCAAAAAAATCGGTCGCTTCCCATTCTTCGCTCTGCATCGCCTATGGCGCCTGGCGGCTGGCTCTCTCCTGGTGCTCGCCCTGGTGGGATACATGGGCCTCCAAATGCACCGTCTCTGGGAACCTCCAGGTGTCGTCGTCTACGAGCCAACGGATGACCTCGCCACATCCGAAGCGACGGTAACCGTGCGCGGCCAAACGGATGCGGAAGTCGAATTGTTCGTAAATGGCATGAAAGTCCTGCCTGGATCCGACGGCACATTCTCCACCCCTGTCCCTCTAGAACGCGGTTTGAACCTCATTACGATCGAGGGAGCGACGCGGCATTCCCGAAAGACGGTCGTGTACCGAAAAGTCGTCCTGGAGCAGCAACCGACTGACTGGTTCGGAGCCTTATCCACACCGGAACCAACGAAATCCATCCACAGGGAGGATGCTTCCTGAACCAGAAGGCCTTCCTTGTCAGCATGAAAAAACACTCTTTTCCGCTTCCGATGCCGAAAGAGGCGATCAAAATGATCGTCTTTTCGTTTACGGAAATGTGCCTGTCAGCATACGCAAACGTCCCGCTTGCCTTTTCTCCCTGATCCCCTAAGATGGAGATCATATGGCCAAACATGTCACGGAAGAACCGACGGGAAAGTCCCAAGCCGCACAAGAGGCAATCTCGCAAATCAAGCAGCGCTTCGGGGAAGGATCCATCATGCGCCTGGGTGAAGCCAAGGCCATGAAAGTGGATACCGTCACGACGGGATGCTTATCACTTGATCTCGCGCTTGGCGTTGGCGGCGTGCCGCGCGGGCGCATCATTGAAATTTTTGGGCCCGAATCCTCCGGAAAAACGACCTTGGCCCAGCACATCGTCGCCGAAGTCCAGAAAGCCGGGGGGCTCGCCGCCTTCATTGATGCCGAGCACGCGCTCGACCCGGATTACGCAACAAAAATTGGCGTAAACATCGACGAGCTCTTCATCTCGCAACCGGACACGGGCGAACAGGCCCTGGAGATCGTCGAGACACTCGTCCGCTCGAACGCCAGCGACGTCATCGTCATCGACTCGGTGGCGGCGCTCACCCCGAAGGCCGAAATCGAGGGGGAGATGGGCGACCAGCACATGGGCCTCCACGCGCGCCTCATGAGCCAGGCCCTCCGGAAGCTCGCCGCCATCGTCAGCAAGTCGAAGACCGTCGTCATTTTCATCAACCAGATCCGCCACAAGATCGGGGTCATGTTCGGAAACCCGGAGACCACGACCGGCGGCAACGCCCTCAAGTTCTACAGCTCGATCCGGATCGAGATCCGCCGGAACGCCCAGATCAAGCAGGGCGAGCAGATCATCGGCAACCGCACGCGGGTCAAGGTGGTTAAGAACAAGGTCGCCCCACCCTTCCGCACCTGTGAGTTCGACATCCTCTACAACGAAGGGATCTCGATCGCGGGAGACCTCCTCGATGTCGGCGTTCCCGCGGGCATCGTCAAAAAGAGCGGCAACAGCTACCAGTTCGGCGAGGAAAAAATGGGCGTCGGCCGCGAAAATGTGCGACAGTACCTCAAAGAGCACCCGGAAACCATGAAAGCCATCCGCGAGGAGATTCAAAAGAAGGCCGAGGCGGGGGAATTAGAAGAGGCTGGCGGCGATGAGTAAAATATACGCGGAATGCGGGACCGAAGTCGGTCCCGTTTTTCGTAGAGATGAAAAACCGCGGCTTCTTTAGTCAGAGGACGCGGCGGAAGGAGTCGGAACCTTTGCTGTTATGGACGGCAGTGAGATGAGGATACCAGAGGCGATGATGCAGGCGCTTCCGAATATGACGTTGAAAGTGGCAGCTTCACCGAGAAAGGCGAAGGAGAACAAAAGCACGAACGGGATCTCCATATATTGAAGTATTCCTGCCTCCGCATCAGACTTGCAGTGATGGGTGCCGTACGACACGAGCCAGAGGTATCCGGCTCCTGTCACCACCCCCATACCAAGGCATAATCCGAGGGATGTCCATGACCAGTGTGGCACAGCGACCACGGTCGTCCACCCGAAGAGAAGCACAGCTGCCGCGAGCGCCCAAAATCCGATGACCAGCGGTTCCACACCCGTTTTTCCCAGGCGCCGATTGGCAAGGGTAAAGGTCGCCCATGATCCGCTTCCCAACAAGGCGAACAGCATACCGAGCGATTCGGCGTGCTGTGGACCTGTGCCTGCCGCCACGGCAGTGCCAACGAAGCCGAGAAGCATGGCCACGGCCTTACGGAACGTCCAGTGATTCTCACATACCACGACCCAAACCGGACCGAGGTACAGAATACTGATCACGACCCCAGGCGTCGCATAACGCAGCGCGAAAAAGTAGAACACTCCGCCCAAGGCAAAGGCAGTCGACGTCAGGACGAGATCCTTGACGTGAGTGCGACGGACAAAGGCGCGTCTTCCCAAAAGGGCGGCCATGATGGGGAGTCCGATGATCCCGCGGACTCCCGCGATCTCAAAGGGCGACCATCCTGCCGCATTGAGAAGATTGCTGAAGACAACCAGTGTGGCTCCAAACGCCACGCCCAGAACAAGCAATAACCGTCCTATCATCGATTCCCCCTATGCGAATTGGAAATAACCTCTATTCTATCGGATTGCCGCATCTTTCTTAAAAAGCACGCTTTTGTCAAGCAACGCCAAACGAAAACACGCCGGTGATTGCCGACGCGTTTTTTCGAGAAGGTTACTCGCTCACCCGCTCGGTGTACTCGCCGGTCTCGGTGTTGACCATGACCTGCTCGCCTTCCTTGATGAAGATGGGCGCGCGGACCTTGAGGCCGTTGTCGAGCTCGACTTCCTTTGTCACGTTTCCCGAAGTATCGCCTTTGACGGCTGGCGGGGCGGAGACGATCTGGTACTGGATCTTCTTCGGGAGCTGGACGGTCAGCGGGGTCTCGCCGTGCATGATAATCGTGACCTCGAGGCCCTCCTTGAAGTACTTCACGTCGTCGCCGATGTCGGAGGCGGAGAGCTGCACCTGCTCGTAGGACTGGTTGTCCATGAAGGTGTAGAGCTGACCGTCGCTGTAGAGGTACTGCATCTTCTTGTACTGCACATCCTCGAATTCGAGGGACTCGGCGGACTTGAAGTTCTGCTCGACGATCTTACCCGAGCGGATGTTCTTGACGCGAGTCCGGACGAACGAGCTGCCCTTACCCGGGCTCACGCGCTGGAACTCGATCACAACCCACAGCTCGCCGTTCAGGCGAATCACTGTTCCTTTCTTGATATCATTGGGGGATGCCATAGAAATTGCCTGGGACCTCTGCAAAACTGCGTCTTTTCGTCTCGCGGGCACCCGTCCACCCCATTCAACGTACCGTTAGTACGTCTCATGGGGCTGGACAGCCCGCTCAACGAAAATCCATCGATTTTTCAGAGGTCCCACCTGTCTGAATAAAGCGCCTCGATGATAGCAATCGTCAATTTTTCCGTCAACTTAGGGCAATCTATTTCGTGCCGAATAATTGAGACGCCGGAAACAAGAGGACGTCTTCGATCGACTTTTTTCCAGTGGCGACCATGTGCAGGCGTTCGACGCCGAGGGCGTTTCCGTATGCCGGTTGGCGGATGCGAGGGAGCAAGCTTAAAAATTCCTCGTCGAGCGGAAAGACGGTTTTGCCGAGGTCGCGGCGCTCCGCAGCTTCCTCGAGAAATCGTTTCCGCTGCTCCGCGACGTCCGTGAGCTCCGTGAATCCGTTGCAGAGCTCGAGTCCGTCGACGTACAGCTCAAAGCGCTGGCCGTATTTCCCGTCATCCGTCAGCTGGGAAAGGGAGGCTTGGTGTTTCGGATAATCGTAAACGAACACCGGATCCGGACCGAGACGCGGTTCGACGAACGAAAGGAACAGGCGGTAGAACAGGTCGCTCTCCGTATCGGATGGATCAGTACGGAGGCCTCGATCACCGCATGCCACTCTGAGACCAGTAGCGTCCACCGTGTCCAAGTCGACGCCCACATACTCCAAAAAGAGGTCGCGCACGCGGAGGCGGCGAAACGCGGGAAACGTCCGGGAGAACGCCGCTCCGACCGCCCGGACGAGCGCTTCGGTTTCATCCATACACGCTTGGTAATCCGCTCCTTGCCGGTACCACTCGAGCATGCGGAATTCCGGCTGATGGGTGCCTCCGAGTTCTTCTCCGTTTCGAAACACGGGCGCGATCGTGAAGATCCGTTCCATTCCCCGACCCAGCAGTTTCTTCATGGAGTATTCCGGGCTCGTGATGAGTCCTCCTGGATGGACGATTCCCCTCTCGTCGACGAGCTCCGTCTCAAACGGCATGAGGTTCGGCTCCATGCCAGGACTCCGCACAAGGATCGGCGTGTCGACTTCAACGTAATCACGGGCACGGAAGAACTGCCGGATCGTATCGGCGACGGTTTGGCGCTCGAGAGCGATGGTTTGGATATTCACAAAAAACTATTCAAGAATCGCAAAAACAGAGTACAACTTCCTGAGCGCCGCGCGCCAGTCTTCGCTAAAGCTATGGCTGGTTCGCCTTTGGTGGAAAGGATCTTACATGTGTTTCACATAAACATGTTGGAACGAACGATAAGATCCTTCGGTCGCTTCGCTCCCTCAGGAAGGTGGGTGAGGTGAAAGAAAAACGAAAAAGCACGCTCTCAAAACGTGCCTTTCCAACGGTCGACAATTACTGCTGGATGAACGGCAGGAGCGCCATGATGCGGGCTCGCTTGATTGAGAGTGAGAGCTTGCGCTGGTGTCCGGCGCACACGCCGCTGCGCTTGCGTGGGACGATCTTGGCGAACGAGGACGTGAAGCGGCGGAGAAGCGGCATGTCCTTGTAGTCGATCGGAACGTTCTTGTTGACACAGAAGAAGCAGTGGCGCTGTTTGGGTTGGTACTTTTTTTGCATTTGCATACGAGTAGAACTTCCGTTTTTGGTGCATTTCGTCGTCGCAAGCTCCGGTCCTCGACGACGTACATGAAGTACGTCTTACTCCGGTCCTCGCTTGCTCCTAGAACTGCCCTCAAAACCGAAAGTTCTAAAATAAAGTGAAGTAAAGTGAGCAGGGGTCTAAAAGGGGATGTCTTCCACCTTGATTTCCGTCTCCGGATCCATGGCAGGCTCGTCAGCGGGGGGGCGCGGAGCGGAAGAGGAGGCGGAACCCGCGGCAAACCCCTCAGAGCCCTCGCCGGCTCCCGCGGGAGGGCGGTCGAGCAGGATCACGTTGTCGGCGATGATCTCGGTTCGGTAGCGCTTCACGCCGTCCTGGCCTTCCCAGTCGCGTGTCTGAAGACGGCCTTCCACGTACACCTTGCGGCCCTTGGCGAGATACTGCCCACAGATGTCGGCGAGCTTTCCCCAGGCGACAACAGAATGGAACTCGACCTGCTCCTGACGCTGACCCGAGCCATCGGTCCATGAGCGGTTGGTCGCCACGCCGAAGGTACAGACGGATTGCCCAGATGGAATCTGTCGAACTTCGGGATCGCGCGTGACATTTCCCAAAATAGTGGCACGGTTGAGGCTGTACATAGGGAAGACGTTAGACGTTGTCTCCAATACTACTGTCCAAAATGGCGTCAAGTTTCTTGTTGAGCTCATCCATACTGAGCGGCTTTTCGTCCTTTAATATGGGAACGGAAGGGGCGGCGGCGACCGTTGGGGCCGCCACAATGGAGATCGGACGCGAGCCACTGCTACGAGCAGCTCCTCCCGGACGCGGAGAAGAAGACGGAGCGCCTTCCTCCTCGGAAAGAGGTGCGATGTAGGTCTCCACGCGGTGCGTCGCCTGCTCGGCTCCCTTTTCGGCCTGGAGGAGCATATGACGCAGAACCTCGTCCGTCAGGCGGAGCTGTTTATCGAGCGCCTCGATCACGGAGGTCTCGGCGTCAAAATACGCCAGCACGTAGGTGCCGTAACGGGTCTGGCTGATGGGATACGCCAGGCGAATTTTGCCCAGGTTTTCCTCGCGCGTCACCGCGCCGCCGGCCTTTTCGATCAGGCCGCCAATTTTCTTCTGGATTTCCCCGATCTCGGTATCGGCGTATCGGGACGGAACGATGTAAAGGAGTTCGTACTTCATAATGGGAGCCGCCCCAGCTATAAGCGGGGGAATCCGTCAAACGGATCATGGACGACTTAAAGATTATGGGCGCATCCTAGCAGCTGGCCCAAAAAAAGCAAGCAAAGCGGCCCGTTGCGGGACAGAGGAAATATTGCTATGATCCCAGCGGTTTTTTCGGGGATTGGCGCAGTTGGTAGCGCGCCTGCTTTGGGAGCAGGAGGCCGTGGGTTCGAGCCCCGCATCCCCGACCACACCATCATTTATGGAAAGTCTTCAAACGGAAATCGAACGTATCCAGGAACGAAATCGACGGGTCGAGCTCGATAAGAAATGGGAAACGAGCGCGTTTAGAAAATTGGCCGTCGCAATGTTGACGTATTTTGTCATCGTCCTCTTCTTCGCCGCCGCCGGTCTCCCCAAACCGTTTGTAAACGCCTTCGTTCCCACCATGGGATTTATACTCTCGACTCTTTCGCTTCCCGCATTCAAAAGCGTTTGGATCAAATATTTTTACAAGGAAGAGCGCCTTGCACAAAACCGACCTGATTCCAACGTATGAACCCAGCCACCCACGCGCGCGTCACCTACGGATTGCTCGGGGTCCTTGTCCTGCTGCTCGGCATCTACCTTGGCAAGTACGTGCTGTTCCCGTCCGAAGATGCCCGAAGTGAGACGGAGGCCGTCGCGGAAGAGCCTGCCGCTGTCATCCGCTTTTTGAGCCCGAGTGAGAATGAGGAATGGAAAACTGGGGAGACGCGCGAAATCGTATGGGAGGGGGGAGGCAAAACTGTTGGCCTGTTCCTCATCGACCAATCGCTTGAATCCGAAGGCGCCTCCGTCAGCGTCAGCGACCGCGTGGACGCGATGCCGAACGAGGGCCGGTACACATACGCCGTCCCCACGGACTTCAAGGAAGGAACCTACAAGTGGTGCCTGTCTTCCGAGACGAACGAGACGTCTGTTTGCGGACTCTTCTTTTTTATTCGCGCATCGGAATCCCAGACACGTGAAACGATCGACGGATGCGATGAAACATTCGAAGGGTTCCCCGTTACAGACGTCTTCGAGGGAGAACCAAAGGCGGTCGACTGGGACACGTACCCGGAAGCACGGCAGTTCCGAACCATGATCGCCCGCGATGCCAAGAAGGGCCCGAACTTCGCCGGACATTACACGGTCGCCGAATGGGGCTGCGGCACTGGCTGCCAAAACCACGCGATCGTCGACGCCAGGGACGGACGCATCGCCGCCTTCGGCCTCCTGTCGGCGTACGGCGTAAAGGAGCGCCTCGACAGCAGCCTCCTGGTCGTGAATCCTCCCGAAAATCTCCCTCCTCCCGAGGATCTTCCAGAAGGACTCGTGACGCAATACTACGCATTGAGTGCATACGAACTGAACCTCGTGTGCGCGGAATAATGAAGACAAAAAACAGCCGCACATGCGGCTGTTTTTTCGGCTGCCCTAGAACGGAAATCGGACATCCGGATCTTCCTTGAGGTCCCCGCCATAGGTGTACCCGTCCAACCATGCGCTCATGATCGACACATGAAACGCCTTTTGGAACGCCGTCCAGGCGTACACGTCTCCCGGCACGCCGTAGTATGTGTTGACATCGACATAGACCACCTGCCCGGAAGATTGAATATACCCAATACTTCCCGCGGGCACATGGGACACACCCAGCGATTCACCCATCTGATAATTGCCGAAATACGCGTCCGGCAGGTCTACCACTCGTTCCATCCACGCTTCCCCATACAAACCTTTTGCTGCCTCTTCGCTCGAGACCCAGCGGAGGACCCCGCCCGGTTCCACGGCATACACCTTAGGATCCGAAACGAGCTTCAGGAGGTGCGATCCGGGACGCATGGTCACATTGGCTCCGAGCGGATACTTCGCCAAATTCTCGGGATCGATGAGCGCGACATCGTCGAAGTCCTGCCACCAGGAACGGAACACCGTCTCACTCGGGAACGCGTGGCGCATACCGTCCTTACCGATCGCGTACACGGCGGAGTCGGCCTGGGTCGTCGGATCCCCGTCGTCGGGAAGCTTCACGAGCAAGCCTTGGGTCGAAGGCTCTTCTTTTTCCTCCTCCTCATCGGGCACCGTGTCCGCTTCATCTGAACTCGAGGCAGGATCGGACACCGTTGGTTCGGACGCTTTTGCTTCGACGTGATCTGCCGCCTCAACCGCGTCCAGTTTCCACACCTCGTCTTCCACGCTCACGACCTCCACATAACGGTACGCTTCCGTCCCCGCGTACAGAATCGTCGTCTTGGACGTTGTGACGTCCAAGAGAGCTGCGGAGGTCTGAAGCCGTTCGAGCTTGGCGTTCAAAAACTCCACGCGATACCCGGCCCCGAAATCCAAAACCTGGTAATACAGCGTAAGATCGCCCGTTCCATCCTCCCCTTCTCCGAAATCAAGGATGACCGAGGCATTCAAGTCAAAAAACTGAGCATACTCTTCGTTTGGCGCCCCAAGAGCAGCCTCGGGCTGGTAGGCCTCGTTCGAGGCCTGATACACAACATCAGCATAGTCATCCGCGGGAGTGGCAGCACGGACATTCAGAGGCAGGACGGCGAGCAGTGCAAGGGCAAGCAAGGAAAGGTAACGCATAATCGAATCAGTCAATTTTGCTTGAGTATAGCACAGCAGAACGCAAAAGACCCAGGCATGACCTGAATCTTTTCCATGATGCCGAGGGTCAGAATTGTCCGGCGAAGCCGGATCCGCCTTTGGCGAAAACTGACGACACGTGGATTTTCAGTCTCAACCAGAGACTGATCAGTTTTCGGTCGGCTCTGCTTTGCTACCGGATACAAAGTTCTGGTGCCGAGGGTCAGAATTGAACTGACGACACGTGGATTTTCAGTCCACTGCTCTACCACTGAGCTACCCCGGCATGGTGGGCGTGCCTGGACTCGAACCAGGGACCTCAACATTATCAGTGTTGCGCTCTAACCACCTGAGCTACACGCCCCTACGCCATAGAAC
>JACQWJ010000012.1 GCA_016209325.1 Candidatus Uhrbacteria bacterium | reverse complement strand
TTGCTAATCTTAGCAAAAAAATAAGTCGAAATTGTTTAAAAAATGATTTAACGAGACACGAGTGATAATCCTATATATCGTCGGTCGCAGTAAATGTCTTCGATCCAAATAGGTGAGAGCATATGTTCTCACCTATTTCGTGAGTGGCGAGACGGACGGTTATATTCCTTGCCGAAACGCGTTCGACAGGGCAAGCTGGGTTCGAAGACTATGGAAGCCAAGGATGAAGTCAAGCAGCGGATCGACGTGGTCGACCTGATCGGGGAATACCTCGAGCTGAAGCCCGCGGGAGGGGGCAGCTTTAAGGCGCTGTGTCCGTTCCATACGGAAAAGACGCCCTCGTTCCATATCTCGCGGGAAAAGCAGATCTGGCACTGCTTCGGGTGTGGGGAAGGAGGGGACTGCTTTGCGTTTCTTATGAAGATGGAAGGCAGTGACTTTCCTGAGGCGCTGCGGAACTTGGCGAAGCGCGCGGGGGTCGAGATCCCTCGTTTTTCGTCCGCGCAGAGTAATGCCAACCAGCGGCTCATGGACGTGAACGCGTTCGCAGCGGCCTGTTATCGGAAGATTTTGTCCGAAGCCTCGTACGCGGCGTCCGCGCGGGCGTACGTCGAGAAGCGCGGAATCACGCCCGAACTTCTCGAGAAGTTCGGCATTGGGTACGCGCCGGACGAGTGGGATGTGCTCACGCGTCTCCTCGAGAAGAAGGGCTTTCATGCGCCCGAGTGTGAGCAGGCGGGGTTGCTCCTGCGCCGCAAGTCGGGACCTGGGCATATCGATCGGTTCCGCAATCGGCTCATGATTCCTCTGCGCGACCCACAGGGAAATACGGTCGGCTTCACGGGCCGCCTCTTGCCAAGCGCGTTCGCCGACGCGTCCCACGAGGGGCCGAAGTACATGAACTCGCCCGAGACTCCCATCTATAAGAAGGGAGAACTTTTGTTCGGTCTCGACCTGGCCCGCCGCGCGGCCAAGGGGCAGGGAAGCGTGGTGATCGTCGAGGGGAACTTGGACGTCGTGGCATCCCACAAGGCGGGCGTCGAGGCCGTTGTCGCGAGCTCCGGCACGGCGTTGACGGAACGCCAGCTCCAACTGCTGAAGCGCGTGGCCGACGACCTCGTTTTCGCGTTCGACCAGGATGCTGCGGGATTTGAGGCGGCCAAGCGCGGTATTCAGCTGGCCCGACGTTTGGGATTCCACGTGAAGGTTGCGCTGCTTCCTCCCGAAGCCGGAAAGGATCCGGACGAGGCCGTGCAAAAGGATCCCGAGCTGTGGCGCAAGGCCGTCCGCGAGCCGATTCCCGTCATGCAGTACCTCATAGAGCGTACACTCCGAGACAAGAACTTGCAGGAGGTGGACGCCAAGCGGGAGGCGGGCGCCGTTCTCCTGCCGGAGCTCGCCCTGATCGAGAATGTCATCGAGCGTGAGCATTGGATGCAGGCCATTGCCGACGCCCTTCGTACGCCCGTGGACGCGCTCCGTACGGCCGTGGCGGGTTTGGCGGCGGGCCATCCTTATGGGGCGGGTCTCAGACCCGCCCCTGCGCCAGCCCCTACGTCAGGGCCCGCCGGGCCGGCGGCGGAACTCGCGCCCCGTACCCGCGCCACGGCGGCGGCCGAGGCGGTTTTGGCTTACTTTCTTCAGTTTCCGGACCTCCAGGACCGCCTCGTGCAGGAGGTGACGCCCGCGTGGATGCCTTCGGGAGATCTGGCCGACCTTTACACGCTTCTCAGCCGCGACTATACTTACAAGCGATTTTTCCCCACCCCTTCCTCTCTTTCTTATTTTGCCTGGGTGAGTGGGAATCTTTCGGGAGATCCAAGTCATGTACATCTCCTCCCCTTGCTGACGCGGCTCGGCATCCACGGGGAAACTATGGCCGCAACGCTCGCGCCCGTCGGGGCGCGGCAACAACTTGACGAGCATATCCAGGTTCTCGGGCAGGCGTTCCGCCACGCGCGGCGCAAGGAGCTCGAGGCCGACATCCGCCGCGCCGAGGCGCGTGGTGACCGCGAAGCCGTGGACACTCTTTTGCAAACATTCGATTCTTTCCGTTAACGCATCCGTACAGATGCCATTTTGTGTTTTCGTCTATGTCTTCTGCTAAGAAAGGTTTCAAAAAAAAGTCAACCCCATCCAAGCCCCAGCTTAAGGTGGGAAAGAAACATCAGAAGCCGCTGCCGAAGAAAGCTACTCCCAGACCACCTCTCAGGCGTCCGGTTTCAAAACCGACTCCGTCCAAGCCCCCGTCGAAAGCGAAGGCGGCGAAGAAAGATGCAAAACCGATTCCTCCTCCCAAGCCGGAGCGCTATGTGAAAGCCCAGCCTCCCTCGGCTGAGAAGATTGAGAGACTCGTCCAGCGAGGACAGATGCGTGGGTTCGTGACCGAAAATGAGATTCTGTTTGGTCTTCCAGACCTCGAGGACTACCTCTACGTCTACGAAGATCTCCTCGACCAGCTGGAGCGTCTTGGCATCCATCTTGTTGAGATGAAGGAAGGTATTCTCGGACAACGTAAGGAGCACGAGAACGTCATGCACAGTATCCGCATGACACCCGAGAAGGGGCCGCGGGTCGACGTAACGGACCTCACGCAGGACTCCATCCAGATGTACCTGCGCGAGATCGGCAAAATCCCCCTGTTGACAGGCGAGGAGGAGGTCGCGCTTGCCAAACGCAAGGAGCGGAACGAGAAGGAGGCCGAGCGTCGTCTCATCGAGGCCAACCTACGCCTCGTCGTGTCCATTGCGAAGAAGTTCGTGGGCAAGCAACTGTCGCTCCTCGACCTCATCCAGGAGGGGAACATTGGCCTGTTTCGTGCGGTCAAGAAGTTCGAGTACCGCAAGGGCTACAAGTTTTCGACCTATGCCACCTGGTGGATACGTCAAGCCATTACCCGCGCACTTGCCGATCAGTCACGCACGATTCGCATCCCGGTCCACATGGTGGAGACCATCAACCGTTTCCAGCAGGTCGAGCGCCGCCTCATTCAAGACCTCGGCCGAGAGCCGTTGCCGGAGGAGATCGCTCAGGAGATGGAGGAACCGATCGAGAAGATCCGCCACATCATCAAGATTTCCCAGGATACAGTCTCGCTTGAAACGTCCGTTGGAGAGGACGACGAGGACTCACGCCTTGAGGACTTCATCGAGGATGTCAAGAATATCGCCCCCGACCGCGCGGCCGCCCGTGAGCTCCTCAAGGTGTATGTGGACGAGGCCATGCGCGAGCTCTCGCCCCGCGAGCAGAAGATTCTCGAGATGCGCTTCGGGCTGGTCGATGGAGTCTCCCACACCCTCGAGGAGGTCGGCCGCGAGTTCGACGTGACCCGCGAGCGCATCCGCCAGATCGAGGCCAAGGCGCTCGAAAAGATTCAGGTCCACCCCATGATCGAAAAGCTCAGGGATTATTGAGCGTCTTTCCCCTCCTTACGAAGGAGGGGTTCGGGGAGGTCTTGCGTCATTGTGTTATAATTCGTGACGTATGCTGGCCTTCGTGAGCGCGGCGGTCGAGCCGTCCTTCGTCTCTCAATTCCTGTCCCAGCCCATTGACGTCGTTTTGTTCCAGATCCTTCTCGCGACCGGCTGGATCCCCATCGTCTCCGTGCTTGTATGGGGATTTTTGGAAGTGTATTTAGATGCGCGCCAGACCGCGTGGCAGGATTCGCTTAAGTACGTTCTACTCGCGATCGACGCGCCACGTATGACGGAGCAGAGTCCGAAGGCCATCGAGAACCTGTTCGCGAGCCTGCACGGGGCCTACTCGGGGTTTACCTGGAAGGAGCGCTGGGTTCAGGGCAGACAGCAGACCCGCATGAGCTTCGAGATCGTCTCGATCGACGGCTATATTCAGTTCTACATCCGCTGCGAGACGAAGCTCCGGGACATCATCGAGGCGGGCATCTACGCTTCGTACCCGGAGGCCCAGATTTCTGAAGTCGAGGATTATGTCAATACCGTTCCGAGTGTGTATCCCCACGAGGAATGGAACATGTGGGGGTCCGAACTGGTCCTGAAGAAGCCGGACTACTTTCCCATCCGGCTCTGGGAGGACTTCGAGCACCAGATGACCGCGGAGCTCAAGGACCCCCTGGCCATCGTCCTCGAACAGATCGGGCGCATGAAACCCGGCGAATGCTTCTGGATTCAAATCCTCATTCGGCCCTGCGACCAGAAGTGGCAGGATGGAGGCAAGGAATTCATCAAGAAGATCTACGGCGTGAAGACGGAGGTCAAGAAGTCGTCTCTCGAGCAGGGTCTCATAGCCTTGCTTGATATTCCAAGCCATGTGTTAGAACAGACGATCGGGGTCGGCCTGCTCGGTATGCTGGGTGCCGGACCAGAAACCGCAAAACCGAAGGATGATGACATGTGGCGTGCCTTTAAACTGACAGCGCAGGAGAAGGCGGAAGTGGAGGCTGTGGCGCAAAAGGTGGGCAAGATCGGTCTTCAGGCCAAGGTCCGGATGCTCTACTTCGGGCGTAAACCCGTGTATGCCAAAGGCATGCGTACGGGCATGGTCAAAGGCATGCTCCAGCAGTACCAGGGTATGAACGGCTTTAAGCTGTACGGCCCCCAGACCCCGAAGGACGATTACTTCTGGCAGGCCTGGAGCTACGGCGAAAAACAGTCTCGCATCACCAAGGCCTACAAGAAGCGCAGCTTCAGCGTCGGTTCCGAGCCCGGCATCCTGAATGCAGAGGAACTCGCGACGCTCTACCACTTCCCGCCGATCAACATCAAGGCCCCGCTCGTCAAGAAGACGGAAGCCCGGCGTGCCGAACCGCCCGTGGGTCTCCCGATTGGTCTCGACGACGTCACCTCCGCGAAAATGCCACCCCCGCCCATGCCTGAACCGTCTCCATTTGCGACCGTTGCTGAACCATTACCCCACGTTCCTGCTCCTCCCCTTGAGATCAGTCTGCCACCCATGTCCATGGGAACCGCGACGTCTCCTGAACAGCTGCGTCCCGAAGCCATCCCCACAACCCTTCCTTCCCCGCAGGCGCCTGTTCCGGATCTCGAGATTCGTCTGCGGCCTCCTTCCCGTCCCGCCGCCCCTTCCGCGCCCGCCCGCCGTTCTACCCCTGCCGTGCGGCCGTCTCGTCTTCCAGACGCCATGCGTCTCATGCTTGAGCCGGGAGTGGAGCTTGAAGACGTCCGTCTTCCGGTCGTCGAACCGCCGAAGGAAGAGAAAACCGAGGAAACGCCTCCCAACCTGCCGGTTTAAGCAGCCGGTTTTGCCTCACCTCTATGCCCGCCTACGAGGACCATGATCACGAGAACGACGTCATCTATTTCGCTCGTACGAATTTTCGCAATCAGATGCGCAAGTTCGGTATCAAGACCGACGACCGTCGTCGTCACATGTACGTGATTGGAAAGACCGGCATGGGCAAGTCGGTGCTGCTCGAGAATATGTTCCTGGCCGACGTCTACGCGGGACACGGCTGTGCGTACGTCGATCCCCACGGGGACACGGCCGAAAAGCTCATCGACTACATTCCCGAGCACAGGAAGAAGGACGTGGTCTACTTCAACCCGGCCGACGTTGAGTTTCCGATGGGCTTCAACATTCTTGAGTCGAACGATCCGAACACCCGCCACGTCATCGCCTCCGGCCTCATGGGCGTGTTCAAGAAGATCTGGCCGGACGTCTGGAGCGCGCGCATGGAGCACATCATGAATAATTGCCTCCTGACGCTCCTCGAGACCGAGGGGAGCACGCTGCTTGGTATCAACCGCCTGCTGGTCGACCGCGACTTCCGCGTCAAGATGGTGTCGAACGTCAAAGATCCGGTGGTCAAGGCATTCTGGATTACCGAGTTCGAACAGTGGGAGCCGAAGTTCCGCACGGAGGCGATCGCGCCGATCCAAAACAAGGTGGGGCAGTTTCTCTCGACGAGCGTGGTGCGCAACATTGTGGCACAGCCTGTTTCGAGTCTGCGACCGCGTCAGATCATGGATACGAGTAAAATTTTCATCGTGAACTTGTCCAAAGGTCGGATTGGTGAGGATGCCATGCGCCTGCTCGGTGGTATGCTCATCACCAAGATTCAGCTCTCCGCCATGGAGCGCGTCGACATGCCCGAAAAGGAGCGTGCCGACTTCTACCTCTACATCGATGAGTTCCAGAACTTCGCGACCGATAGCTTCGCCTCGATTCTGTCCGAGGCCCGCAAGTACCGCCTGGCCCTCATCATGGCCCACCAGTATATCGAACAGTTGGTGACGGAAAGTTCGACGAAGGTACGCGATGCTGTGTTCGGAAACGTCGGGACGATTGCCACGTTTCGCGTGGGCTCCCCGGACGCCCTGTTCCTCGAGAACGAGTTCATGCCCCGTTTTACTCACGAGGATTTGGTGAACTTGGCAAAGTACGAGATCTATCTCCGCCTCATGATCGACGGCGTGGCCTCCGAGCCATTTTCCGCCTTTACTCTCCCGCCCATCGCCCAGCGCACGAATTCGGCTCTCGAGGTGATCGAGCTGTCCCGCGCGAACAACGCGGCTCCGCGCGCCGCGGTCGAGAAGGCCGTGATCAAGTGGAGCGAGCTTGAAGGCCAGGAAACCGGAGCCGAGGACGTGGAAAAGATGTTCGACGACGCGGATGCCAAACGGAAGGCCATGAAGAAGTTCGGCGGCCGCCCGACGTTTGAGTACACCTGCACCCGCTGCGGCAAGCAGATGGTCCTGCCGGTCGAGCTCGACAAGACTCGCCCCATCTTCTGCGAGGACTGCATCGAGATTGTGCGGGAGGAGCGCAAGCAAGGAATCCGTTCAGATGCACCCATTAGAGAAGTAAAGCCCACTGTTGTCCTGCCCAAGGCTCCCCAAGTGACGGAGGGAGTGCCAGTGATGAAACCACCCGCGACCGCGTCGATTGGCCTTTCCGCGTTGACGGAATCCTCGAAGAAAGCAGTCACCAAGCCCGTTGTAGATTCCTCGCCCGTGACCGCGCCCATGCCCTCCATGTCGCTCAGCACACCTAGTGTCGGGGTTGATTTCCTGTCGTCGGAAGTCCAGGCTTCACCTTCCCCTTCATCTCATCCGCCTGTTCCTCGACCTGAGATTGTTTCGCCACCTCCGACGTTCGTCCAGGCCTCTGTCTCCCCGCCGGCCGTCGCGGGAACGTCCGTCGTTCCTGTCGCTCCTTCCCCCGGATCCGTTCCGTCGCGCAATGGAGGAGAGAGTCCATTGCAAGAACAGAAAACGGAAGAGCAGAAAAAGCGTCGGCGCCGCAAGAAGCCGGGATCCGGTTCGGGATCGCTTCCTGCGCCTCGAACGATCGTCGTCTTACCTCCTCCTTCTCGGGCTGCGTCCGCTCCGCCCAGCCCTCCTCCTGCGCCGGGCGCGGTTGTCCCTCCCCTCAGTTCTCCGCCTGCAACACCTCCTCCCGCTCCGCCCAGGCCACCGTCCGCCCCGCGCCCGACCTCCGGCGGCGACGACGTATTCCCGTGGTAACGCGCTCCCCCTATGGTCGACTATCCCGCCCAGCCGGAAAACCTGGTGGCGCGCCGCCATGAACCGCCGGCCGCCATTCCTACCAAGGAGAACACCCCCAATGAGGATCTTTCGCTCTTTGGTCGGACGAACTTCAGCTCGGGCTACGCCTCGAAGCGCTACGTGTTCGGCATCAAGCGCTCCGACCGCCTGCGCCACCTGTATGTGATCGGCAAGAGCGGCGTCGGCAAGACGCGCCTCCTCGAGCTTCTTATCCGCTCCGACGTGTTCTTCGGGCACGGCATGTGCGTCATTGACCCGCACGGCGACCTCATCCAGAGTATCCTCGAGTTCGTCCCCGAGGAGCGGCAGGGCGACGTCGTCCTCATCAATCCAGGGGACCGCGAGCACCCCATCGCCTTCAATCCGATCGCGAACGTGGCTGAGGAGGACCGTTTTCCAGTCACGAACGAGCTCATTGAGATCTTCAAGAAGCAGTTCGGCGCCGACTGGAATCCGCGCATCGAGCACCTGCTCCGCTTCACAACGCTCGCCATGATCGACTACCCGGGCGGGACCATCAACGGCATGGCGTCGCTTCTCTCGAGCGGGCGGTACCGTGGCAAGGTGATCGAGCACATCAAGGACGGGGTGGTCCGCCGCTTCTGGGCAATCGAGTTCCCCGAATGGTCCCAGCGCTACGACGCCGAGGCGGTCAGTCCGCTCCTGAACAAGCTCGGCCAGCTCCTCGCCGACCCGCTCATGCGCAACATTTTCGGGCAGCAGGAGAACAAGATCGACTTCTACCAGTTCATGCAGGAGCGCAAGGTTGTCCTCGTGAACCTCGCGAAGGGCCTCCTCGGCGACGACGTGAGCGCCTTCTTCGGGGCCATGCTGGTCACCAAGCTCAAGCAGTCCTCCATGAAGCGCGTGAAGCTCCCCGAGCACATGCGCTATCCCTTCTACCTGTACGTCGACGAGTTCCAGAACATCGCGACGAAGACCTTCGAGAACCTGCTCGCGGAGGCCCGCAAGTTCGGCATTGCGGTCACAGTCGCGAACCAGAACCTGTCGCAGATCGACCACTCCCTGAAGGCCTCGCTCTTCGGGAACGTCGCCTCGATCATTACGTTCCAGATCAGCGCCGAGGATGCGAAGATCCTCCAGGACGAGCTCGCGCCCATTTTTGAGTACCGCGACATTATCAACCTCGGCACGCGCGAGATCTACGTGAAGATGACGATCGACGGCAAGCGCTTCGACCCGTTCTCGGCCGACGTGCTCGCGATCACTCCGCCCAAGCACGAGTCGCTCGCGGCCGCGATCCTCGAGCGCTGCCGCCGGGACTACGCCACCCCGCGCGCCGCCGTTGCCGAGGCGCTCGAGCGCGGCGACCAGGAGCCGACCGCCGCGGCGGCCCCCGTGTCGCAGGACGAGATCATCGTGTGACGCCATGGAGGGATGGTCTACGGAGGGATGGTCTACGGAGGGATGGTCGCGACCATCCCTTACTGTATCGTATCGATATGCAGAGCCCGATTCCGATCCCATTACCCGACCGCAAGCGTCTCCGGTTGGAGGGATACGATTATAGTCAGGACGGGTATTATTTTGTGACTGCGTGCGTTGAAGCCAAGATATGTTGTTTTGGCGACATCAAGGATGGAAAGATGGTTTTGAACCCATATGGGCAAATTGTCGATACCCAATGGGAGTGGCTAGGAGAACAATATCCCTATGTGGAATTGGATGCATTCGTGGTTATGCCCAATCACATTCACGGGATTTTGGCGATCAATACCTTTCACAATGTGGGGGATGGTCGCGACCATCCCCCACATCTCGTGAGTCAACTGAAAATTAAACCATTGCCTGAATTGATGGGAGCGTTCAAGATGACATCATCGAAATTGATCCATCAGTCTGGATTGAAATCTTTTCTGTGGCAGCGCTCGTTTTATGACCATGTTGTCCGGGATGAGAGGGCACTGAATCGCATTCGCGAATACATCCACCTGAATCCCATGCAATGGGAATTTGATCGGAATTATGACGGCCAAGACGCCCCACTTTGACGCCCGTCTCAAGACGATTCTCGATGTGCTCCAATCAGGGGAACGCGTTTGTTCGGTCACGGGTCAACCTTGGCGGCTCACAGAGGAGGAAATCGCCCTGTGCCGGAAGTTTAACGTGCCTCCGTCGACGATTGCTCCCGACGTCCGGCTCAAGATGATGAACGGCTTCAACACGGGCCTCGCCGTGTTTTGGAAGGAGGATGCGAAGACAGGGAAGCCGGTCATCTCGGCCATCCATCCCGATTCGCCCATTCAGGTCGTGAACGACACCGATTGGTTCGCGGAGGATTGGAGCGAGAAGGGAAGACCGATTGATGCGCAACGGCCGTTCTGGGACCAGCTGTGGGACCTCATGCGTGACGTTCCCTATATCGCCTCGCGCAGCACCGGCATGCAGAACACAGTCGGAGTCGGCGCGATGAACGTCATCGACAGCTACATGGCCTGCGGTTCTGCCGACGTCACGCGGTCCTTTTACACGTATGCAGCGTTTCAAACGGAGGACTCGGTGGATGTAGCAAATAGCCGCCAGGTCGCGCGTTCGTACCACGTGGCCGGGTCCGCGAATATCGTCGACAGTCAATTTGTGTTCGAGTCCCAATCCTGTCTCAGCTGCTCGTTCGTTTTTGACTGCTGGAACTGCGAGAACTGCTTCGGCGCGGTGAACAAGCGGAATAAGAAGTACCTATGGTTCAATGGGCAGCTTACGAAGGAGGAATGGGAGCGGCGGCGGAAGGACGCCGACCTTTCTTCGCATGCCGTCGTTGAGCGGTTTCGGGCGCAATTTTATGACTTGTGGAAAAGGGAAGGCGTCTGGCCCGCTTCGTTCGAGACGGGCAACACCGAAAGCGATGGAGAGCGCCTGACGGGCTGCGTCCGTTGTACGGACTGCTATTGGCAGCTGAAGTCCGTCGATTGCCGCCGTTGCCGCTTTGGATTCGAAAACACGGATTGCGCCTATCTTTCCGGCGTCGCCTGGGAGACGGGAAGCTACATGTCCACCGGATGCTCCCATAGTGCGGCAGATTTATTTTGCATGAATAACGATTCTTGTCAGAACATGGAACTGTCCGTGAACTGCCACGATTCCCAGGACTGCTTTGGGTGCGCCGGGCTCCGCAACAAGCGGTTCCACGTTTTGAATCGGCCCTACGACGAGCAGACGTATTGGCACCTCGTTGATGAGATCAAGTGTCGGATGCTCGACGAGGGAACCTACGGCAATTTTTTTCCGGGCAAGTTTTCCCCATCCGGATTCCAGTACTCGACCGGTGAGCTCTACATCGGCTATTCCCTGGAAGACTTGGAGCAATACGGGGCATTGAGCTTCGATCCGGCGCGCGGCCAAGTTCTCGCCCCGCACAAAGGCGGGGATGTTCAGCCACTTTCGATCGTCGATATTCCGGACACAATCGACGAAACCGATCCAGCCGTCTGGGTCGGAAAGCCGATTGTCGATCCCGAAGCCGGCCGTAACTTCAGTGTCATCCCAGTCGAGTTCGAGGTGTACCGCGCGCACCGCTGGCCCTTCCCCCGCGCCCACTTCGTCCGCCGCCTGACCGACCTTGTTCGCCATTCGAACGGGCCGATCAAGGAGGAGCGGGTGTGTGCCACCTGCGATTTGCCGATCGTGACGTACCGCAACATGCGCTTTCCGGAGCGGAAGGTTCTGTGCCAGGCGTGTTATTTGAAGCATTTGGAGCAATATGGCTAACCGAACGCCGCATTTTGACGCGAAGATCCAGGCGTTACTCGATACGGTCCAGCCGGGTCCGCGCACCTGCCGTCTGACCGGGGAAGCCTGGGAACTGACCTCGGCTCACGTTCAGATGTACCGCAAGTTCCAGGTTCCTCCGCTCGACATTTCTCCGAATGCGGTCTGGAAGTGGCTGGCGTACTTCGATTCCGGATACCAGTTCTGGTGGAACAGACATGCGGAAACGGGCGAGCCGGTGCTTACTTTTCACCATCCCGCGTCCGGCGTCCGCGTGCTGCCGGATGCCGAGTGGCACGCCAGGGACTTTTCAAGTCTTACGTATCCCTACGATCCTTCTCGCCCGTTCTTTGACCAGATGCGGGAGTTCGAGAAGCAGGTCCCCTTTTTGGCCACCTACAACCTGAAAGAGCCGGAAGCCTCGACCGCGTTTGTGTCGCTCGGGGACAAGCGCAGCCAGTTCGTCATCGCTTCCTCCACGACGGACTGCTTTTTTTCCAACGGGTCCTTCGGATCCGAGCAGTCCTTCCTCCTTTTCCTGACCGACAACGCCTCCCAGTGCCATGAGACGGTCCATTGCAGCCGTCTCTTCCGCTGCAGGTACGCCCGCGAGTCGCACGGCTGCATCGATTCCGCCTTTCTCTTCGACTGCCGGAACTGCAAGAACTGTTTCGGCGCGACGAACAAGCGGAACCGCGAGTACATGTTCCTCAACGAGCAGCTTACGAAGGAGGAGTACGAGAGGCGCGTGGCCGCGATCGACCTGGGAAGCCGCGCCGTCGTGGCGCAATGGAAGGAAGCCTTTGAGCGTCTTCTGCGGGAGCAGGCCGTCTGGCCCGAATCGTTCAGCCTGAAGGCAGAGAACTCGACCGGCGAGTATCTGAACGGTGCCACGGACTGCACCGACTGCTTTTACGCCGCCGACGCGACCGCGGAGAACGCCTACTGCGCCTGGTCGTTCGGGGTCAGCCAGGGGAACGCCTTCTGCTGGGGTCCTGCCAACGCCCGGGACACGTACCTGTGCGTCACGACCCCGAAGTCCTCCGGCTCCAAGTTCTGCTACCGCTGCATGGGAGCCGACGGCTGCGAGTACTGCATCCAGTGCGCCGACTGCCGCTTTTGCTTCGGGTGTATCGGCCTGAAGCGGAAGGAATACTGCATGTTTAACGTGCAGTATTCGGAAGAGGAATATTGGCGGAAGGTCGATGAGCTCAAGTGTTCGATGCTCGAGCGGGGAGAGTACGGGCATTTCTTTCCCACGGCGTTTGCCACGTGCTACGTTCCCGAAAACGGGGCGGCTCTCTGGTGCGGCGCGACCCCGGGGGATCTGGCGCGGCTTGGCGGGAACGCCTTCGATCCGAACGCCGAAGGGGCCACGGTGAAGACCGCCTTCGACCCGTCCGCCATGCGTTCCGTCTCGGACATTCCCGACTCGATCGGCGATCTCGGTGACGACTGGGCAGGCGTGCCCATCTATGACGCGGAGGCCAAGCGCTCGTTCAGCTTCTTGAAGCACGAGATCGAGCTTTACCGCGCGCTCCGCATCGCCCCGCCGAACCGCCACTTTATCCCGCGCTTCATCGAGGCGGCGACGGCCGGCCAGGCGGTCGCCTTCGAGAAACGAGCATGCGCGAATTGCTCCAAGCCGCTCACCGTCTCGGCCTGTCCGCGCTATCCGGATCGCCGGATTTACTGCCGGGAATGCTATCTTTCCCATATTGAGCAAAACGGGTAGAGTCTAAACCAAAAATAGTTCACCTTCCTGAGGGAGCATAGCGACCGAAGGATCTTACACCTTGTCCCACGAACGTTTGGTTGGTTGGGACATCCGTAAGATCCTTCCCGAGGCGGTCAGGAAAGTGGATTGATGAAAACACGTGTATGTCCCGCACCCCCAACTACGACGCCAAAGCCAGGTCCGTCCTCGACGCGCTCCAGCCCGGCGAGCGGATCTGTGCGTTGACCGGCGAGAAATGGACGATGGATGAGGCGGAGATCGGGTGGTACCGGAAGTTCAACGTGCCGCCTTCGCCGTACGCGCCCCTGACGCGC
The DNA here is from genome assembly GCA_016209325.1 of Candidatus Uhrbacteria bacterium. GTDB lineage: Bacteria > Patescibacteriota > Patescibacteriia > UBA9934 > GWF2-40-263 > UBA10014. Next base: position 15,894 of record JACQWJ010000012.1, on the reverse strand, counting down.
TGGTATCTTCTTGCTGGCACGGCGCTTGGGTTTGAATGGTGGTGGAACGCGCACGCCGAAACGGGCAAGCCCGTCCTGACCTACATCCACCCGGCCTCGGGCGTGCGCGTGCTGCCCGACGCGGAATGGCACCAGAAGGACTTTGCGGAAAAAGGGACGGCATTCGACGAGGCGCGTCCGTTTTTTGAACAGCTGCTCGCCCTGCGCCAACGGGTGCCCTTGCCAGCCACGCTCAACGTCAAGGAGCCGCAGAATTCCATCGCGGTGATTTCCCAGGGGGAAACGAACTCCTACTTCACGATCGGCTGCCAGGGGAAGAATTCGTTCTATTCCTCCGACGGCTTGGACATGGAGTCGAGCTCTGAAATTTACGGCGTGCAGCACGTCGCGGACTCCTATCAAGCCATCTACGGGGAGCGCGTCCATAATTGCCGCGCCGTCTCCCACAGCTACGACTGCGCGAACAGCTCCTTCCTGTTCGACTGCCGCAACTGCGAGGACTGCTTTGGCGGCACCAACCTGCGCAACCGCCGGCACGTCTTCTTCAACCGGCAGCTCACCCCGGAGGCGTACGCGGAACGCATGAGGGACATCGACCTCTCGCGCCGTTCCGTTTTCGGCGCATACCGCAGGAAATTCGAGGAACTGATGGCGGCGGACGCCTATTGGCCGGAAAATTTCAATGAGAAATCCCCCGATTCGACGGGGGAGTACCTGCGCGACTGCGTCGAGTGCCGGAACTGCTTCAACAGTTTCGGGGGTCCCCGCAATAACGCGTGGTGCGCCTGGGCGTACGGAAAGGCCGAGGGGAATTACTTTTCCCTCGGAGCCATCGACGCGTCCGACGCGTATTCGTGCGTGGCGGCCATGGAATGCCGGGGCGCGCGTTTCTGCCTCAACATGAACCGCTCGCGGAACGTCGAGTACTGCGTCAACTGCCTGAACTGCGAGGACTGCTTCGGATGCGTGGGCCTGAACCGCAAGAAATTCCACATCTTCAACCGTCCGTATGCCGAGGAGGACTACTGGCGAGAACTCGACCGCCTCAAGTGCCTCCTCCTCAAACGGGGGGAATACGGGCTGCCCTTCCCGCAGGCGTTTTCGACGTCCTATTTTTTCGAAAGCGTGGCCGGTCAGAACCTCGCCGCGACGGAGGCGGACCGCGTGAAGTACGGATTCCCGATCTTTGACCCGGAATCCTGCGGCGCCGTCGGCAAGCTTGCCGAAACCGCCGCCGCCAGGCCGTCGGCCGAGGTTCCGGACGCGATCGACGACCTGGACCCTGCGGCGTGGGCGGGCGTGCCGCTTCTCGACCAGGCGTGCGGCCGACGGTTCGCGTTCCTCCGCCCCGAGCTCGAATTCTACCGTGCCCGCCGGATCGCCCCGCCCGTCGAGCACTTCATTACGCGCGTGAAGCGCCTGTACCAGACCGCGAACGTTTTCCTCATGGAGGATGCCGCGTGCGCGAAGTGCGGAGCAGCCCTCCGGGTCGCGAAGAATGTCACCTACAAGAATCGTCGGCATTTGTGCCGGGCGTGCTATCTCCGATTCTTGGAGGAGAACGGATAGTTTCATATTCTCAGCATTGTCACCTTCCTGAGCGCCGCGCGAAGGATCTCACGGTTTGCCCGGTAAGCGCTTTGGGACGAGGTGTAAGATCCTTCGGTTGCTCCGCTCCCTCAGGAAGATGGCGGATAGAATTTATGAATAACGAATTGAAAACCAACATCCCCGTCGTATCCGCCATCATCGAGCGCGTACACGGGGGCGAGCGGGAGATCCTCGTCCAAACCCGCTGGAAGCCGGACCGGGACCCGGAGTATTCGGGCACGCTTGAGATTCCTGCCGGCTGGATCGACTTGTACGAGAACGTGTACGACGCATTGAAGAGGGAAGTCCTGGAGGAGACGGGATTGGCGGTGACGCGCATCTACCCGGATATTCATACGGAGGTCCATGCTCCAAAGGACGATGGCGCCTTCGCGTTCGTCCCCCTCTGCTGCCAGCAGCAACTGAGGGGCGGCAAGCCGTGGATCGGATTTGTTTTTCTGTGTGAAGTAGAAGACAAGGAGCCCGTTCCTCAAGAAAATGAGGTCAGGGACGTCAGGTGGATGAAGAAAGAAGACCTACGGAAGCTCTTCAACGAAGCTCCGGAAAAGATTTTTACGCTTCAGTTGGGCGTGTTAGACTACTATCTCAACTATTTAGGTAGGGTTGTAACAGATTGATATGTCCAAAACTCCTAATTACGACGCGAAAATCCAGCCGATCCTGAACGCCCTCCAACCCGGCGAGCGTACGTGCGCCATCACCGGAGAAACGTGGACGATGACCGACGAGGAAATCGGCTGGTACAAAAAGTTTAACGTTCCCGCGCCGGATATTTCTCCGAACACCCGTTGGAAGTGGCAGGGCTACTACGACGTCGGATACCAGTTTTGGTGGAATCGCCACGCAGAGACCGGCAAACCTGTCCTTAGTTTCCATCATCCCGCCACGGGCGTCCGGGTCCTGCCGGATGCCGAATGGTTTGCGCGCGACTTCGCAGAGATTTCCGTCGGCTACGACCGTACGCGTCCCTTCTTCGACCAGATGCGTGAGCTCCAATTGAAGGTTCCCCTGTTTGCGACCTTCAATACCGTTCCGCCCGAAAATTCCCTCGCCCTCATGTCGCTCGGGGACCGTGACAGTTATTTCACGTTCGCGTGCAAGTCCGCCCGCTGCTTCTACATGGCCGGCGCGTTCAATACCGAGGACTCGTCGGAGGTCTTTCTGTCCATCGACTGCACGCGCTCCCACCACGTCGTCCATTCGGATCGGATTTACAACTGCCGCTACGTCCGCGAGTCGTTTGACTGCATGGACAGTGCCTTTTTGTTCGATTGTCGGAATTGCCGCAACTGTTTTGGCGCGACCAATAAACGGAATGCCCAATACCTGTGGTTCAATGAGCAGCTCACGAAGGAGGAATGGGAACGGCGGCGGGCCGAGGTAGATTTCGGCAGGCGCAGCGTTGTCGAGGCCTGCACGGAGCGTTTCGAACGGATGCTACGCGAGCAGGCCGTGTGGCCCGAAAATTTCAACGGCACCAACGCGGATTCTACGGGCGATTACCTCGACGGCTGCACGCGGACCTCGTTTGGTTTCAGTTCGGAGAAAGGGCCGGTCGACAACTACTGGTCCTCGTGGCTGTACGGTGCCCCGCAAGGGACGGCGTTCTGTTGGGGCGCGTTCAACTGCTCTGAGGAATTCCTATGCGTTTCGAGCCCGGAGTCGAGCAAGCTCAAGATGTCCTATCGCTCCCAGCGTTGCGAGGATAGTGAGTACCTCTATGCCTGCGTCGACCTCAAGAATTGCTTCGGGTGCGTCGGACTGAAGAAGAGGCAGTTCTGCATCCTGAACAAGCAGTATACGGAGGACGAATATTGGTGGATCGTCGACGAGATCAAGTGCGGCATGCTCGAGCGTGGCGAGTACGGAAATTATTTTCCGACGTCCATGGCTTCGACATACGTTCCGGAGAGCGGGGCGGTCTTGTACGCAGGCGCTTCGGACGAGGACCTGCGCAAGCTCGGCGGCCCGGTGTTCGATCCCGAGGCGGAGGACGCGATGGGCAAGGACCGCGTCGACCTCTCCAAGGCGCGGAGAATCGAGGACGTTCCGGATTCCATCGACGACCTGACGGACGACTGGATCGGCGTGCCCATCTTCGATCCGGAGGCCAATCGCCCGTTTTCCATCCTCAAACCGGAAGCCGAATATTACCGCCGCGAGCGCATCGCCCCGCCCGCGCGCCACTTCATTTCCCGCATGAAGGCGTTGTCTTTCTCGGCCCAGAAGGCCCAATTGGAATATCGTGCGTGCGCCGTCTGTTCTGCCAAGCTCCTTACCTCGGCGAATTTGTGTTATCCAAACCGCAAGATTTACTGCATGAAGGACTATTTGGCGTTCGTCGAGAAGAACGGATAATGTCTTGTAAGGTTTAAAAAGCACCATCTTCCTGAGGAGCGAAGCGACGAAGGATCTTACACATTGTTCCACCCATCGTCCGATGGTTGGGACGCCCGTAAGATCCTTCGCGTGGCGCTCAGGAAGGTGGAGTGGAAAGAAAGAATCGAACATCTGTGTCAAAAACTCCAGTCTACGATGTCAAAATAAAATCCATCCTCGAAGCCCTCGAACCTGGCGAACGCACGTGCAAACTCACTGGCGAAACATGGACGATGGACGAGGAAGAAATCTCCTGGTACCGCAAATTCAACGTCCCTCCGTCGAACGTCAGTCCGCTCACGCGCTGGAAGACCGCGATCAGCTTTTACGCGGGTTATCAGTGGTGGTGGAATAAGCACGCGAAGACAGGAAAGCCGGTTTTGACGTACGTGCATCCGGCCACCGGACTCGCTGTGCTGCCCGACATCGAATGGTTTCAGGAGGACTTTTCGGATCAGGGAAGGGAATGCGATTCGAGCCAGCCGTTTTTTGCGCAGTTCAGAGAACTGCAGAAAACCGTTCCCGTTCTTGCGACCCTTAATAACACGGAGATGCAAAATTCCATCGCCATGGTCTCAAACGGGGACGTGAACAGCTATTTCGTCGTGGCGTGCGTCTCGCGGGATTCCTTCTTTTCGATCAACGGCATCGGTGAGCGCTTCATGGAGGCGAGTAATGCGCGGGAAATCCATGATGCGTTCCGCGTCGTGGATTCCGAGAACATTCGGAATGCTCGCTACGCCCTCGCGTCGAAGAACTGTCACAACGCCTCTTTCCTCTTTGATTGCCGCGACGTCTCAGATTCCTTTTTCGCCTGGAACCAGCGGCACAAGCAGTACCTGTGGTTCAACGAGCAGCTGATGAAGGAGGAATGGGAGCGACGGATCGCGGAAGTCGACCTGTCTTCTCGCGCCGTTCTCAAAGAATACGAGCGGCAATTTTTCGAGCTGGTCGGGGCTCAGGCCATTTGGCCCGACATGTTCAACGTGAACGCGGAGGAATCCACGGGTGAATACCTGAGCAACGTCTACAACTGCAAGAACTGCTTTCTCGTCTGGAACGGCGCGCGCGATTTGTATTGGGTCATCCACGGCTACGACCGCGCCGAGCGCTGCGCGTTCGTGACGGGAACGTATTCCGCGTCGGACCTGTACTACTGCTGCACAGTGGCGAATTCTTCTAACTGTCTCTTCTCGTTCCATATCATTGGTTGCAGGAACATGGAGTACTCCATGCAGTGTTTTAACTGCGAGGACTGCTTCGGGTGCATCGGCCTCCGAAACAAGAAGTTTCATATCTTCAATAAGTCGTATTCCGAGGAGGAATATTGGAAGAAGGTCGACGAGATCAAAACGGCCATGCTTGAGCGCGGGGAATACGGGGAGTTTTTCCCACTCACGATGACACATGGCTACCTGCCGCAATCCGGACCCGGGTTGTATCTGATGTGCGAGGATCAGGAGTACGTGCGCCTCGGCTGGCAGGCGTTCGATCCGGAAAGTCATGGTGCGATTGGACAGGACTTGGCCCAGGCTCAGCAGCCGCTGTCAACCGATACCATTCCCGACCGTTTCGGCGGTCCCGTCGAAGAGTGGGCTGGGAAGCCGATTCTGGATGCCAAGCTAGGTCGCCGCTTTTCCTTCATCAAGCCGGAGCTCGCCTATTACAAGGAACACGGTTTGCCGCTCCCCGACGAGCATTTCATCTCGCGCGTTCAAAACGTCGTTTGGATGTCGAATGGGGCGTCGTTTGAGGATCGAACCTGCGGAAGCTGCGGTACGGTCGTTCGGATCCCAAAAAACAAGATATTCCCCAACCGTCGCGTTTTCTGCCAGCCATGCTACCATGTGCACGTGCAGGAGCAGAGTTAAACATCTTGTTGTCATCTCCTTTTTGTTACACCTTTCTGAGGGAGCGTAGCGACCGAAGGATCTTACACCTTGTCCCAAGCGTTTTATCGGTTGGAACACCCGTAAGATCCTTCGCGTGGCGCTCAGGAAGGTGGATTGGGAGGTAAAAAGATAGACGTATGTTCCACACACCCACCTACGACGCCAAGATCAAACCCATCCTCGACGCCCTCCAACCCGGCGAGCGCGTTTGCGCGTTGAGCGGGGAGGCGTGGCGCATGGACGAGATGGAAATCGGCTGGTACCGCAAGTTCAACGTCCCGCCGTCCCGCTACAGCCCGCTGGCCCGGATGAAGCTCCTGTACACCTACTTCATCGTGTTCGACGTCTGGTACAACCGGCACGCGGACACGGGGAAGCCGATGGTGTCGAACATCCATCCCGCAACGGGCATCCGGGTCCTGTCGGACGAGGAATGGTATACACGGGATTTTTCTGAAATGGGAGCAGAGCTTGATCTCGACCGTCCGTTCTTTGACCAGCTATACGCGCTCAGCCGGCGGGTGCCACGGGCTGCAGGCTATAACTTTGTTCCTCCGGAGCGCTCGCTCGCCTTCCTGTCCTTCGGGGACCGCGACAGTTACTTCGTGCTGGCGAGCCAGACCGAGCGCTGCTTTTCCTGCACGAACGCCTACGAGGCCACCGACTGCGCCGAGGTCGCGATGATACATACGGGAAACCTGTCCTGCAACGTCCTCCATTCGAACCGCATCTTCCGCAGCGCGTTCGTTCGCGAGAGTTATGACTGCATTGACTGTCGCTTCGTCTTCGATTGCCGCAACTGCGAGTTCTGCTTCGGCGCGACCAACAAACGCAACAAAAAATACCTCTGGTTCAACGAGCAACTTTCAAAAGAAGAATGGGAAAAGCGCATCTCGCAGGTTGACCTTTCTTCCTGGAAGATGCGGGAGGAATATGAGCGGAAGTTCCACGAGCTCGTGACGAACGCCGTTTGGCCAGAGAATTTTAATGTCAAGGAGGAGCGCTCCACAGGTGAATATCTGAACGGCTGTGTCGACTGCTCGAACTGCTACTACCTTTTCACTCCCGGCTCATCCAACCTTGATCACGTCATGTACGGCTTGGGCGACGCGCCAGCCCGCGATTCCTACATGAGCGTGGGAATCGGTTCGGCATCGGATTGTTACTACGGCATAGGCATGAACAATTCCGCACGCGTCAAGTTCGCCCTTTCCTTGAACGCCAACTGTCTTGATTGTGAATATTCCGAATCGTGCTTCAACTGCGAGCACTGCTTCGGATGTGTGGGCCTTCGACACAAGAAGTTTCACATCCTGAACAGGCCGTATTCCGAAGAAGACTATTGGAAAACCATCGACGCGCTGAAGTGTGCGATGCTCGAACGGGGTGAATACGGGGAATTGCCTCCAGCTCGTTTTTCCACGCAGGTCTGCAAGGGATCCGGGGCCGGCGTGATCTACAACATCACGGACGCGGAATGCCGCCGCCTCGGAGCCGCCGAGTTTGACGCGTTCTCGGAAGGCGCGGAAGGACCGTCCGTGGATTCAGCCTCGATTCGCAAGCTGGAAGACCTTCCTGACAGGATTGACGGCCCGGCGATCGCGGAATGGGCAGGGAAGCCCCTCATCGATGCGAAGATGGGACGCCGGTTCGCCTATCTGAAGCCGGAACTCGAGTTGTACGCCAAGCTTGGCATTGCTCCGCCGCGTTCGCATCCGACGTCGCGTCTGATCTCCCTCTATCGGGAAATGAATACGCCCGTCTTGGAAGATGCTTCCTGTGCGAGCTGCGGAACGTCTATGCAGGTCTCTAAGAACTTGGCTTACCCGGAGCGGAAGATGTACTGTAAGTCATGTTATCTAGAATACTTGGAGCGGAATGGGTAAACCAAAACTTCATTCCACCTTCCTGAACCCCGCCATGTGGCGGGGTGAAGGATCTTACCTGTGTACCGATCGGAACAAGGTGTAAGATCCTTTCCGCCAAAGGCGGACCCGCCTCCGGTGGGCGCGCGGCGCCTGCCTGCCGGCAGGCAGGCTCAGGAAGACGGTACATGCATCTTATGTCTAAAACGCCTCAATACAACATCAAACTAAAACCCATCCTCGACGCCCTTCAACCAGGTGAACAAACGTGCGCCATCACGGGGGAGAAGTGGATCATGACCGAGGAGGAAATTGCTTGCTACAAGAGATTCAACGTCCCGCCGTCCAAATACGCCCCCGAAACACGCTGGAAGATTCTTGGCGCGTTTCTGATTGGCAACCAGATTTGGTATCAGAAGCATCCGGACACGGGGAAGACCTTGTTTACCGCCGTTCATCCGGCGACGGGTATCAAGGTGTTGCCCGATAGCGAGTGGTATGCCCGCGATTTTTCCTCTGTCGCGCTTGATTACGATTCCCAAGCCTCGTTTTTCGACCAGCTTCGCCGCCTCCAGCTCCAGATTCCGATGACCGCCGAGCAGCGCGTCAAGGACGCCCACAACTCGATCGCGCTCGTTTCGCTCGGGGTCGAGGACAGCTATTTTGTCCTTGCCTGCGAGTGCAAGCGCTGCTACTTCGGCGTCTCCTGTTCCGGCGCCGAGGATTCGGCTGAAATCGTGCTGTGCGAAAGCGTCTTCAAGACGTACAACGCCCTCCATTCCCGGCGCCTGCACAACTGCCGCTTTATCCGGGAAAGCGCGGACTGCGTGAATTCCTCCTTTCTGTTCGACTGCCGCAACTGCGAGTCGTGCTTCGGCGCAACCAACAAGCGCAACAAGAAGCACCTGTTCTTCAACGAGCAACTCACGAAGGAGGAGTGGGAGCGGCGGGTTGGAGCCATCGATCTCGGAGACCGCAAGACGTTGGAATCGTACGTCCAGAAATTTCGTGATCTTGTCGGCGTGGCTGTCTGGCCCGAGAACTTCAACGAGGCGTCCCCGGATTCCATGGGAGAATACCTCACCGATTGCACTGGCATGCACGCATGCTATTTCGGCCATTCCAACTCCTCGAACCAGCTGTGGGTCGCCTTCGCCCTGGACCAGTGCGCCGGCAACGCCTTCTGCTTCGGGACGTTTTCCTCGTCGGACTGCTACTATTCCGTTCCGGGCACGAGCTCGCAGTGCAAGTTTTCCTTTGAGCCGCGCTTCAGCTTCGACGTCGAATACTCCTTCGGGTGCAGCCATTGCGAGCATTGTTTCGGGTGCGTGGGACTCCGCAATAAAAAGTTCTGTATTTTTAACAAGCAGTATTCCGAAGAGGAATACTGGAAGCGCGTGGACGAGCTGAAGTGCGCCATGTTGGACCGCGGCGAGTACGGGGAATTCTTTCCGGCCTCCATGTCGTCTTCCTATTACATGGATGCGGGATCGACCCTGTTCTTCGGTGCTGACGAGGAATTCGGTCGCAAGATCGGGGCCAACCTGTTCGACCCCGCTTCGGAGGGGGCCATGGGGGCGATTGCCGAGGCCCAGGAGGTGCGCCGCCAAGCGGATTTGCCCAGCCACGTCGGGGCGTACGTTCCCGATGAGTGGGTCGGCAAGCCCATCCTCGACGGAGCGCTCGGACGCAGGTTTGCGTATCTGCGCCCCGAGCTCGCATTTTACAAAACCATGCAGATCGCTCCGCCTGTGACGCACTTCGTCTCCCGGATTCGCGAGCTATACGAGGACATGAATATCGGATCGTTCACAGACGCCTCCTGCCGTCAGTGCGGAAAAGGCCTTCGGATCGCAAAGAATCGGCGGTATCCGGACCGGACCGTTTACTGCAAGGCGTGTTACCTCGCCTATTTGGAGCAGAATGGCTAGTGTTAACCAAATAAAACCGCCCACCTTCCTGAGGGAGCGGAGCGACCGAAGGACCTTACACCTTGTTCCACCACCGTTTAATCGGTTGGAACACCCGTAAGATCCTTCGCGAGGCGCTCAGGAAGACGGATTGGTATAGTACAGTTATGTCCCACACCCCCACTTACGACGCCAAAATCAAAGCCATCCTCGACGTCACCCAACCCGGGGAACGGACGTGCGAAATCACCGGCCAGAAGTGGATCATGACTGAGGAGGAAATCGACTGGTACCGGAAGTTCAACGTGCCGCCCTCGAAGCGCGCGCCGCTTGTGCGCATGTGGCACATGACCTGCTTCTGGCTGTCATTCCAGTGGTGGTGGAACAAGCACCCGGAGACCGGGAAGCCCATCCTGTCGTTCGTCCACCCGGCAAGCGGCATCAAAGTTCTGCCGGACAAGGAATGGTACGCGAAGGATTTCTCTTCGGAGGGAAGGGAGGTGGATTTCGGCCGCTCGTTCTTTGAGCAGCTACGCGAACTCCAGCTGTGTGTTCCGTATTTGGCCAGCCGCAACGCGAAGGAGCCGGAGAACAGCATCTCCCAATTTTCCTTTGGCGACGTCAATAGCTATTTCGTGATGTTTTGCCGGTCGCGAGACAGCCTGTTTGGAGATTACTCTTTCGACGTGGAGGATTCCGCGGAATTGGTCAACGTCGGTTCCGTCTCCAACTCCTATAATATTGCCAACTCGCGCCGCATCCATGGCTGCAAGTTTGTCCGGGAAAGCTTCGACTGCATCCGCTCCTGTTTCCTCTTCGACTGTCGGAACTGCGAGAATTGTTTTGGGGCGACCAACAAGCGCAATGCGAAATATCTGTGGTTCAACGAGCAGCTGTCAAAGGAAGAATGGGAACGGCGGTTTTCGGAAGTCGATTTCCGTCGACGTTCGGCGGTTGAGGGGTGGTTTGGAAAGTTTGACGCATTGCTTTTGAAAGACACTGTTTGGCCGGAGAACTTCAATGACAAGATACAAGACAGCACGGGAGAATATTTGTCGGGAGTCACGCGCGTTCAGCATGGATTCTTGTGCGCCGAGGGGCCGCACGATTGCGCGTGGGTAGCCGGAGCGTGGGCGGAAACGTTCGACTGCTTCACGTGCGCGGGAGCGTTCAGCTGCAACACCTGCTACCTTCTTGCGAATTCTGACCGATGCGTAAACGCCAAGTTTTGCGACAAGTGCATCGACTGCCAAAACGTCGAGTATTGTCTGCAATGCATCAATTGCGAGAACTGTTTCGGGTGCGTGGGGCTTAACCGCAAGCGGTTCTGTATCTTGAATCGGCAATACACGGAGGAGGAGTATTGGAAAACCGTCGACTGCTTGAAGATCGCGATGCTGGAGCAGGGGACGTACGGTGAGTTTATTCCTGCCTCCATGGCCCATGATACCTATCAGCTCGGGGGCGCGGAGCTCTATTATGGGGCCCTCCCCGGGTTTGGAAAGCAGATTGGCGGTAACGACTTCGAGCCTGAGTCTGCCGGCGCCGTCGGAGACGTTTTGAGCGACGTCCAGAAGCTGCATGACGTGTCCCAAATTCCGGATTGCATCGACGATTTCACGGACGACAGGTGGAAAGGGGTTGGATTCTACGACCCCGTCCAGAAGCGCCGCTTCGCGTTCACGGCTCCTGAGATCGCCTTCTACCGCCGGCACGGCATCGGACCGTCGCGCCAGCACTTCATCGCCCGCATGTGGGATATGTACCGGAGCGCGAACACCGGCCGCCTCGACGAGCGGTCCTGCGACAAGTGTGCGTCCCCGATCCTCGTGGCGTATAATGCCAAGTATCCGGAGCGGACTGTGTACTGTAAGCCGTGTTATTTGAGATTTTTGGAGGAGAAGGGATAAAAATGCGAAATATCGCAAAAGAGAAAATTCAATGGAAATTTACGGTTACAGATGCACGAAGGAAGTTTTCTTATCAGACAGAATTAAGTTAGTTTGGTACTAGGGCTTTTCTCCAGGACCCGTTTCATCCCTCTTTGAAGTTTCACAAGCTGGCCGGGAAACTTCGCGGCTACTGGTCCTTTTCTATTGACTATCGGATGCGGGTCATTTGCCGGTTTGAAGGAAAATCAACCGTGGTTAGCGCGCCATCGGCGATCATTCGATTTACGATTGATCTGGAGACGCGGCCTTTTGGAATTTCGCCACGAAGAACCCTTCGTGCCTTTCGGAAGGTAGCACGTAGGTTCCTCTTCCCTTGGTGCGGCGAAAGTCGGCGACAGGGAGGTCGAAGTCCGCTGTTTTCAGTTCGGGAAATTCTGCAAGGAGCCAGGCCATCATGTCCTCGTCCTCCTCTGGGGCAAGCGTGCATGTCGAATAGACGAGGATGCCGCCGGGCTTGAGGCAGCGGACAGCGGAGCGCAGGAGGCGCCGCTGCAGCTTGGCGTTGGCTACCACGTTCTTCTGGGACCAGAAGCGGTACGAGCGAGGATCGGACAGGCAGATGCGCCCCTCAGCGGAACATGGGACGTCCGCAAGGACGCGATCGAACGCCTCGGGCATCTCATGGTGGAGCAGGGAAGCGTCCATGTGGCGCGGGTCGACCGCGGACGCGCTCTGGAGGTTCAGCGTGTGAAGCAGTTTTTGAAAGCGGATGTCGTTGTCTTCGCAAGCGACGATCTTGCCCCGATTTTGCATGAGGGCGGCGATCTGGGAGGTCTTGCTGCCAGGAGCCGCGCACAGGTCGAGGACCGTCTCGCCCGGCTTCGGATCAAGAACCAGCGGGGGTAGCATGGACGCGATACCCTGGAGATAGACCTTCCCTTCCAGGCACAGCGGATGGTCCAGCAAAAACTTTTCCTGGCGGTTCCGGATGAACAGCGCGTGCGGAATCCCCGGCACCCGCTCGTACTGGACGCCGTTCTGCCGCAGGCGTTCCATGATGGCGGCGTCATCCGTCTTCAGTGTATTCACGCGAAGCGTCGGCAGGCGGTCTCCGGCACAGGCCTTTTCGATTTGACGAACGGTTGCCGTTCCAAATTGACGTTCGAGCCGAACGGCAAGGTCGGCGGGCAGAGATGGCGCTCCCATACCCGTCACGTAAACAAATCCTGCACCTCTTCCCAGGTGAGCTGGGGAATGGCTTCGGTGTTTTCCGAGACCAGGGCGTCGAAGAGGTTTTTTTTGCGTTCCTGGAGGGCCAGGATTTTTTCCTCGACCGATTCTTTGGTCACCATTTTGTACACGTTGACGACCTTGGTCTGACCGATGCGGTGGGCGCGGTCCATGGCTTGGCGCTCGGTCATGGGGTTCCACCAAGGGTCGAAGAGAATGACGGTGTCGGCGGCAGTGAGGGTGAGGCCCGTACCGCCTGCGCGGAGGCTGAGGAGGAACACGGGGATGGTGGGGTCATTCTCGAATTTCTCGATCGCAGCCGGACGGTTGCGGGTCTTGCCCTCGATGGTGACGTGTCCAATTTTCTCGCGGTCGAGCGCTTCCCGGATGATGTCGAGCATCGACGTGAACTGGCTGAAGAGGAGGATCTTGTGTCCGCCAGAAACCGCCTCGCGCACGAGCTCGAGGGCGTGGGCGAGCTTGCCGGACTGCTCCTCGAGGCGAGGCAGGCGCGGGTTCACGAGCGACGGATGGTCGCAGATGCGCCGGAGCCGCATGAGGGCGGTTAGGATCTCGATGCGCGAGCGGTCGAACCCCTTCGACGTGACCTGCTTGAATACGTCCTCGCGCACCTGCGTCAGGGTTTGGGTGTAGAGCACGAGCTGCTCGGGCGAGAGCTCGCACCAGCGCGTCTCCTCGATCTTGGCGGGCAGCTCCTTCACCATGGCTTCCTTGGTCCGCCGGAGGAGGAAGGGGCGTACGCGTCCGCGCAGTTCCTCGAGCGCGCCGCGCTCGTTGCGCTGGATAGGATGGAGGTAGCGCTCGCGGAAGGTGCGGGTGTTCCCGAGGAAACCTGGCATGAGGAACTCGAAGATGCTCCATAACTCGTCGACGCCGTTCTCGAGCGGTGTGCCCGTGAGCGCGAGGCGCTGGCGGCAGGGAATCAGCTTCACAGCCTTCGCTGTCGCCGTCTTCGCGTTCTTGACGTACTGCGCCTCGTCGAGGGCGCACAGCGCGAAGGGCGTCTTTCGCGCGAGATACACGGGGAGGTCGCGCGACACGACGGAGTAGGAGGTGATGAGCAGGTCAGCCTCGTCCGCGCGCTCTAGGCGCCGGTGGCGTTCGGCAACGGGACCGTCGATGACGAGCGTGCGCAGCTCGGGCGTGAACTTGCATGCCTCCTGTTCCCAGGTGTGGACCAGCGTCTTCGGACAGACGACAAGAGCGGGATCCTGCCGGTTCGGCATAGCCGTGAGGAAGGCCAGGGCCTGGGCCGTCTTTCCGAGTCCCATATCGTCGGCCAGGATGCCACCGAAGCCGTAGTGACGCAGGAACGCCATCCAGGCCACGCCGTCCTTCTGGTAGGGGCGCAGTTTGTCGGTCAGCGAGGCGTTGAGCGAGGGCGTCTTCGGGAGGCGTCCCTTTTTGACGTCGTCCATGAGCGTCAGGAAGGCGTCGTTGGTCTGCTGCAGTCGTGCCGTGCGCGAGGCTCGTACAATTTCCATCATACCGGGAGCCTCGAATAGCTTGGCGAGGTACGTCCCGTTTGCCTGGCGCTTGGTCTGTTCGACCAGCTCCACCATGGGGCGGGCCTCGGCCGCGTTTTTCACACGAATGAACCCACCGTCCTTGGTACGGATGAAGGCCTTGTTTCCGAGCGCAAGGTCACGCACGTCCTTCGGGGTCAGCTCCATGCCTGCGCAGTGCCACTCAACGGAAAAGGAAAACCAGTCGACGTCCGTTTGGCGGGCGAAGTCCCAGGACGATTCCACGTCCGCCTCCCGGATGTCCTGAAGCGGACGAAAGCTCTCATCCTCCTCAATGGCGTAGGCGTCGGCGAGCATGGGAAGTTCTTCCTCGAGGAAGCGGTACAGCCGTTGGCTCGCGATTTCGTACCGTCCGTTGCCAAGCGGCTCGCCACCGGCCCGCATGAGGTGCTTATGCGCCTCATGCTCTTCTTCCCAGTCGCGCAGCGCGACGTGCCGCACGCCGTTCTCCAAGAGCTCGTCTCCTTCCCCGCCCGCTTCGAGGGGGATCTCCAGGGGCCCGTACGCGCCGCGCGCCTCGATCCGGACGCAGTCTTTCTTCGGGTCGTAGGACATCCCGAACACGATCCGGGTGAGCGGATGCGACTTCTGCCGTGCGCGGAAGGATGGGGACAGGCCTTGGCGCACGTTCAGCCGCCGCAGCTTCTCCGCCGTCCGTTCCGGCGATCCCATCTCCGTCCCCTCTCCGCGTCCCGCTCCGCTGTTCCGTTTTCCGAGCAGTCCGCCGCCGTCTTCCGACGCGCGCTGATCGGCCTCGTCAAGCGCGGCCAGCCCGAGCGCGACCACGTGCTTGCAAGCGCCGTCCCAGTCAAAGGGGCAGGTACAGTCGTAGTCGGTCACCTCGTCCCCGTCGGTCGACACCGTGAACTCCGTGCGATAGCGGTCGGAGCCCTGCACGAACCCGCGGACCACGGTTTCCCCGCTCGTCAGGCGTTTAATGGAAATGTCCTCCACCGCGCCGTCGGCGAAATAGGAGCGTCCCTTGTGGTACGAGTTCGGCGCCGCGACGTGCTTGAGAATGCCTTCGGTGAGCATAAAAAGATTCGGTCTAGTATAAGACCAAAATTCCGAAAGGCGCAAGGGGCGGGGAAATCGACGGGGAGGGAGATCCGGTTCAGTCATGGATTATTGACCGAGAAAGACTGTCTTGATATCCTCATCCGCGTATTCCGGGATCGTCTAACGGCAGGACAACAGACTCTGAATCTGTTTATCTTGGTTCGAATCCAAGTCCCGGAGCCATGAGAAGGCGTGTGAGGTGACCCACATGCCTTGTCAAAAAGTCGTCATTGAAAAATGGCGATTTTTTTCGAAATATCCATTTGACCCATCTACAAGAAGATGGTTCACTCTAGCGAATTCATTTCATAAGAGATTGTATGTCCAACTATAAATTTACCCTTCTTCTCATTTGTGCACTTGTTGCCGTTTTTGCGGTTTCGCAAACGACGTTTGCGCGACAAGCGTTGATCGAAACAAAGGCAACAGAGGAAGCGCGAAGACCACTTCCTCCAGCAGAAGGGGATCCCGTGGCAATGTTTTACGCACCCGGTTCTCCCATCATGAGC
>JACQWJ010000010.1 GCA_016209325.1 Candidatus Uhrbacteria bacterium | reverse complement strand
TTCGACAGTCTCGTGATTCTTAACAAGGATGGATGCCATACCCTGCCAGTGTACACGGTTGGACAGAATTAGCTAGTGGTTAATTGGGGATGGTATAAGAAATAGGATTTTTTCCTTTCGATCAACCCGCGCATACGAGGTACAAGCATGTTGCGATACGTTCAGACCGGCCATAGTGGCAAGTTCCTCATGGGCGATCTTCACCAAGACTCTCTGGTTGGTTTGTACGGAGATGCCGAGGTTGAGGACTTCCTCGAAGTCCCCGGCGATGACCCGCTTCGGCCGAGATCTCTCCGACTTGAGGACTACCCCGAAGAGGCCGGCATCGGATTCGTCGACGAAGACGATGAGAGGTACTTCGACGCGGAAGACCAGGAGGCTCATCTGATCGAATTCCTCGACGACTACGAGGGAGCCGGTCAGAAGGCCTCCGACCCCGATCTCGACACCGAGTACGCTGACCTTGAGGGTGAGACCCCCGAGGAATACGCGGCGCGCAAGGAAATCGAAGTTGCGTCGGAGGAGAAGACGACCGACGAGGACGATTCCTTGGATACCGATTGGGACGAGGGGGAGTCCTGGGCACGCTGCTACGACGCCGAGACGGACGACTTCGACTCTGAGGTTGTAGCCGAGCTCATTGCTCGCAAGGCCAAGCATCCCCACGACAACACCCACGATGGCTGGCACGGTCCGCAGTGGGCACGCCACAAGCCATACGGGGTCCACAGCCTGCTCCGCCGCGATCGCAATCGGGGGGAGAATGACCAGATCATGGCCGTCGAGAACGGTCTTCGGGAGGAGATTCGTCGTCTGTGGCCCGAGGAGGACCCGACGGACACCGTGAACGGCTGGTCCACGATCCGTCATCCGGACGAATGGGTCGATCGGCGCGAAGCGGAGGCGGAGGAGCGCCTGCTTCTCCCTGACGAGGTTCTTCCCGACTCCGAGGAGGTAGACCTCGGTTACCTACGGACGGGATGGCCCGTGCCGTGGGATCGCAGGGCCGCCTAAACGGCCCCATTCACTTCTACGTCGCACATCCGATCGAACAGGGAAGCCCACTCGGCTCTCGTTCGTCGGGTGTGCTTCTTTTTTTGGTGAGATTTTTTGGCTTGGTTTTGAAGACTGAAGGGGGCTGAAAAGGCGGAAAGACTATAGGCAAGAGGTATTGGCTGTACTTTTCGTCTCGGGCGGTGATATCCTTCGATCAATTAACCCGCTTCTTTTTATGATGCCAGAAAAATCGAAACATTGGATCCTGTATCTCATGGTGCTGGACATGGTTATTATGGCCGGGCTGGCCGGATACGTTTGGAAAAGCGGTTTCCGTTTTGGGGGTTCTGGCGAACCGGCAGAGGCAGAGATGTTCGCCTCAGAAGTCGAGAAGACGGAAACTGTCGCATATGCCAACTTGACCATTGGGTTTGCGATCGATCAGCCGTCCGATTGGAAGGCGGAGGACGGCGGCGCGGACGCGCAGACGGGAATGGGCGATGTCGTCTTTCATCCGGCGACGCGTCCATACGTGGACGGCCAGGATCCCGAGTACTTGCACATCCGCGTCGAAGAGGCGCCGCTTGAGACGCTCCGCCGCATCGCTTCCGATCCGCGCGGGGGCAATCAGGCGGTGGAGGCGGAGATCGATTTCAGTGGAGAGAAGGCATACCTGTACGTGAATCCCACCGATGTGGGGGGATTAGTTGAGTCGGGCGGCAGCGTCGCCGATACCGAGTTCCGCTCGATCCTTGTCGCGCATAATGGCAAGACCTATTCCATCTACACCCAGCAGTACTTCCTGCCCGAAGTGCGCGCGATGTTCGCGTCGTTTCGGTTTGTCGACTGATTTTTTCGTCCTTGTGTAGTACGTTTCAGGCAATATGAGCTTCTATAAGCAGGCAAAAGATCAACTCGTTCGTCTTATTCTGGGGAGCAATGCTGTTCCACGAGGGCTTGTTGATCTTAATCATTATTTTCGTTTTTACGGGCCGATTCATTTTCGGCATGAGAAACAAGAAGATGGTTCCATTGTTGCTATTAGTCAAGATTTTCGATATGGAAGCATCATTACACGGGCAGAGCGACTGGAAGAGTTGGATGAAAAAGTAAAAGATGCCATCCTGACTGCATTTGAAGTTCCTTTTTCTTACTCAAGAGAAGCAGGAGTTCATCGTGTTGGTGAGAGGCAAACAGGAGTTCATGCTGTTGGCGAGAGGGAGTATGCCTTCGCGTAGCGAACTGCCCGGATCCTTGTCGCGACCAAAATTCCTAAACGCCATTCGCCGCCTCGGGTTTCAGATCAATACCGTCGGAGGAAAAGGCGACCATATAAAGATCGTCTGGCCGGCAACGCAGAAATCCGTATCCGTTGACGCTGATTTGCGGAAAGACGTCCTGTACTACCTTCTGAAGGAAATTGAGGTTATTTCGGGGATTACGTGGGATCAGATCAAAGAAAATTTGTAAGGACGGAAAATTTACTCATCTATTGACAACGAGCGTGTCTTGTGACAGTCTCGAAATAAGACATATCGCATCAATCAATATGAAATCGAACCGCTATCCGATTGCCATGACGCACCTCTTCCAGGTCGGCGACTTCGCCGGCCAGGGCGTTTTGCGATTCTCGGAGCGTTCGGTTCTGATGCGAAAGATGTAAAGTCTTTGTCATCAGCCCCTGTACGGCCCGGGAATTGTTTCCGGGCCGTTTCGTTTTCTGCGCGTTTCGTTCGGCCTATCCATTCCGAACTTATGGGGGACATCCATGCAACCAGTCCATGCGTACTACCTGTTCAACAGCCTTCTCTTCTTCGGCATTGGCACCACGGTGGTTTGCTACGCCCCATACCTCCGGTCGCTCGGCCTCACGCTCGGCGAGATCTCGCTCGTGAACGCGGGGTTCTGGATCACGATCATCGCGGCCGAAGTCCCGACCGGGATGCTCGCGGACGGGCGGAGTCGTTCGTGGTCCCTTGTGTGGGGCGCTCGGTTCTTCGCCCTCGGCAGCCTTTCTTACCTGTGCGCCCAGGGGTTCTGGAGCTGTCTCCTCAGCGAATCCGCGATTGGCGTCGGCTTCGCGTTCCTGTCGGGAGCGCAGCAGGCGTGGGTGCAGGCGGTCCTCGTCCGCGAAGGGAGGATGCATGCGCTGCCGCGGGTTCTTTCCACCGCTTCCTTCATTCGGTCGGGAGGCATGCTGGTTGGCGGCGTGGCCGGGGCGCTCATCGCCCAGGCCTGGCTTCCAGCCATCTGGCTGCCCCTCGTCCTGTGCGGATGCCTTGCATCTCGGATCGCAAAGGACCGTATGGGCGGGGTTGGCGAACCGGAGACGCGACTGACCGAACGGCAGGCGCTCACCAACAGTCTCGCTCTTCTCGCGGGGAGCCGCGCCCTTCAATGGGCTGCCGCCTGCCTCGCGGCGTTCGGGCTCGTGGTCGCCTTCAACTTCTTCTGGTCCCTCTACTTCGGGCACCGGTTCGGAACGTTCCGGCTGGGATTCCTGTGGATTCTCATGTACGGCGCGTGCGCGGTGGGGAGCCTGTGGGTCCGTCGCGTCGGCCTGCCCGCGGGCAGGGAAGGTGCGCATGTGACCGCCTCGCTCTGCCTGACCGGCGCGGCGCTCGCGGCCATTCCGCTGACAGACGGCTGGCATCCGGCCTTCTGGGTCCTGTGCCTGCACGAGTTCGCGCGCGGCGTCTTCGAACCAGCCCTCGAGTCGTTCACGCTCCACCGGGTGGACAACACGCACGCGGCCACGTACGGATCCCTCCAGTCCCTGGTCGGCCGCGTCGGCTTCGCGCTCGTGCCGCTCTTTGCCTGGCTGTTCCTCCGGGACCTGCCCGACACGAACGAAACGATCGCGGCCGTCTGGATCGCCGCCGGCTCCCTCATGGCGGCCGCGGCGCTCGTCCTTTACCTTCTCCGTCCGCGCGCCGCGGCGGACGCGTAACGCTTTGAACGGCAGATGACCTGCCGTTCTTTTCTTCCAAAGAAAAATCCCTTCCGAGGAAGGGAAGAGGGAAGTAATCGTCAGAAGTCGATCCATGCAACGGCGGTCTCCATGAGCTGTCGGATCTCCCGGTAGGAAAAGATCACGGCATGCCCGCCAGGACACGTGATGACCGTCACTCCCGGCGCAAACCGGGTGCCGGTCGATATCGCGCACCTTTCAGGTACAAGCACCGTTGCGGAAGCAAAAGTGCTCCACGGTAGACGCTTTTCCCGACGGAAGATGTTTTTGACAGCCTCCCAGATCATGGTGCGTGCGAGTCCCAGTATTCCCCGCATCGGTTGCGGATGCGCGTGACGCAGGAGTTCGTCCAGGTTGCCGGGGGTTTCGCGTCCGTACCAGAACAAGCTGTTGGCTGCCGCCCGGTCAAGCACAAGTTGACCGGTCAGAAGTCCGACAAGGAACCGCTTCCAGACGGACTTGATGGTTCGGAAGATCGTCCGCAATGGAGCTCCCACCCCATTGGTTCCAATCCCTATGGGATGGGTGAACAGATCCGGTCGCCGTTCCGCGACCAGCTCCATGAATACTCCTCCCAGGCTGTAGCAGATTGGAACGACCGTTGCTCCGGCCGGAATGACATCGAGTTGGCGCAAGGCGCCCTGGATGAGGTTCTTCAACGACGTGCCTTGGTAGACGACACGTATCACTTGAACATCGCGTTCATTCTTCCACCCCGCAATCCAAGCGAGGATGCATCGGAACCAGAACTCAAAAAAGGTCTCATTCCGGTTCCCGAAGGCCCCTGGAAAAAGGACAAAAAAGATCTTATCTTCCATCGGATTTCCCCCTTTGTTGTTTGTGGAACGATCGTGACGTGACCGCATCTAAGCCGAAAACACGGAGAAGGTCAATGAAGCGACAAAAACAACAGGCGGGAATTGGGATCCCACCTGTTTGGGGTATTTGGTCTTTCGTTTTTGGTTTACGCCTTCCCCTTCAGGGCATCTTTCAGGGCCTTGCCGGCCTTGAACTTCGGGACGGTGACGGACGGGATTTGGATTTTCTCGGTTGGTCTCTGGGGGTTCACGCCCATGCGGCCTGCCCGGACCTTGGCGGAAAAGGTGCCGAAGCCGGCAATCGTGACTTCGCCTCCCTCCGTGAGCGTCTTAGTCACGATTTCCTCGAATAACGCGATGAAATCCTCGGCAATTTTTTTAGAAACACTGAGCCGGTCGGCCAATCTGGTCGCGAGTTCTGCTTTGTTCATAACTATCAGATTTAACTTATCTGCTAGAAGGGTAGCGGAATTTGGGGGATTTGTCGAGGGGGATAGACGGGATAGACGGGTTTGGTGGTCAGGCGACGTCGACGATGCGTCGGATGCGCTCGATCCTGGCTGCCCGGCCGTCTTTCACTGTGAGAAGAAGCGCGTTCACCTCGCAGGGGCCGGTTTCGATGGGTTCGAATGAGACACCACACTGGTGCAGGAATATGTCGCGGACGGGTTCGTATTTGACCCCGATCGATCCGTTCATACCGCCTGTCATACCGACGTCTGTGGCATAGGCCGTGCCTTTCGGCAGGATCCGTTCGTCGGCCGTGGGCACATGGGTGTGGGTGCCCCAGATGGCCGTTACCCGTCCGTCGAGGTAGAGACTGAAGGTGTTTTTTTCCGACGTCGCTTCGGCGTGAAAGTCGACGAGCACGATCGGCGCTGGGTGCTCCGCGAGGATTCGGTCGGCGGCCCGGAACGGGTCGTCAAAGTCCGGTTTGAAGAACACCCGCCCCATGAGGTTTACGAGAAGGACGGGCATTCCCTTTACGTCGAGGAGTGTCCATCCCTTCCCAGGAGCTCCAGGTGGATAGTTGTCCGGCCGGAGAATGCGTTCCGTCATTTTTGGATCGCCAAACAGCGTCATGCCCTCCTTATTGTCGAACACGTGGTTGCCGGAGGTGAAGACGTCCACGCCCGCGTTGCGCATCTCCTCGATCGTCTTTGTTGAAATACCGGCCCCATGTGCCAGATTTTCCGCGTTTGCGATCACGAGGTCGGGCTTGTGGGTATGGCGGAGCTCAGGTACGCAGCGTTTCATCGCTTCTCGCCCGATGCGTCCCATGACGTCGCCGAAGATGAGGAATGTCATGAGATTACCGCGCGTACTCGGTGACGCGTGTCTCGCGGATAAGAGTGACCTTTACTTCACCCGGGTATTGGAGCTCGCTTTCGATCTTCATGGCGATGTCCTTGGCCAGGCGGTAGGCAGTCAGGTCGTCGATCTTCTCGGGCTGGACGAAGACGCGTACTTCGCGGCCCGCTTGGATCGCATAGGCCTTCTCGACGCCTTCAAAGGAGTTCGCGGTCTGCTCGAGCTCCTTCATGCGCTGGATAAACTGCTCGAGGGACTGCTTTCGTGCCCCCGGCCGGGCACCGCTGACCGCGTCGGCGGCCTTCACGATCGCGCCCTCGACCGTGCGGGGACGGTCCTCGTGGTGGGCGATCGACTGGTAGCACATCTCCTCGGGGAAGCCGAACTTCTTCATGATGTTGTAGCCGATCTCGGGGTGGGCACCCTGCATGTCGTGGTCGACGGCCTTGCCGATGTCGTGGAACAGGCCGCCCTTTTTGCACACGAACACGTCGGCACCGAGCTCCTCGGCGATGACGGCCGCGACCTGGGCCACTTCGATCGAGTGCTGGAGCACGTTCTGGCCGTAGCTCGTACGGTACTTGAGTCGCCCGAGGATGGAGACCAGTTTCGGGTCGACCGAGGACACGGGGATGCCGAGGGCGTAAAGAGCCTCCTCGCCGCTCTTTTTCATGTCGGCTGCGAGCGCCTTCTTGGCCTCGTTCACTGACTCCTCAATTCTCGCCGGATGGATGCGGCCGTCCTTGATGAGCATCTCGAGCGCGAGCTTGGCCACCTGGCGGCGCACAGGCGAGAACCCGCTGATCGTGATGACCTCGGGTGTGTCGTCGACGATGATTTCGGTTCCGGTCAAGAGCTCGATCGCCTTGATGTTGCGTCCTTCCTTGCCGATGATGCGTCCTTTCATTTCGTCCGAGGGCAGAGGAACTGCTGTCGTTGTTGTCTCGATCGCCTGGGACGAGGCGTAGCGGGTCACGGCAAGCGACAGGAGCTTCCGGGCCTGGCGCTCAAGTTCCTCTTCCGTCACCTGCTCGAGTTTGCGCATGCGGCTGAGAAGCGCATCCTGGTGCGAGTCTTCAATCAGCCGGAGGAGACGGTCGACGGCTTCCTGCTTGGAGAGCCCCGCGATTTCCTGGAGTTTTGATGTCTCTCGCTCGTGGAGTTCGAGAACTTTCTTTTTGGCCTCTTCCACTTGTTTGATCTTGTCCTCAAGGACTTTCGCGCGTTCGTCGGTTTTCGTTTTTTTGTCCTCAAGCTCAATGAGCTTTTGGTCAAACAAGCCTTCGCGTTTTTCCAGGCGTTTTTGAGCCTCCTGTACTTGCTGTTGGCGGGCCGTTTCTTCGCGCTTGGATTCCTCGATGATTTTGAGTGATTTTTCTTTGGCTTCGAGTAAGAGTTCCTGCTGTTTTGACTTCGCCTCGGATAGGAGTTTTTCGGCGTTCGCTTCGGCGCTGCGGACGGACCGTTTGGCAAGGGTTTGGCGGATGAGGTATCCGAGGGCCAGGCCGACAACCAAGCCCGCAAGGACGCTTGCCATAAGAAGCGGGGAAACCATAAAACGTCTCGGTACGAGGCGAGAAGCGAACACGGGCAATGCGTCGATGATCCTAAAAATCGGACTTCCTGCAAGAAGACGTTCTGGGAAAATGAGAGGAATACGGCCTCATGTCGGGAAGCATGGGATCAATAGGTGCGCCAGACATAGTGTCAGATGGGCAGGATGGACGAATGCGAGATCGCTTCCGTTGTCGTCAAATGAAATAGGGAATGAAATGCATGTCTATCCACAGACTGCCAGAAATCCGCGAGGTTGACAAGCGGATGGAGAGACGATTGGGGCCAATGGCTAATCCGCCGGCAACCCCCTATAAGTCCCCCTTGGAAAGGGGGACACACGTTCCGAACCGGTTTCCCCTCCTTATCCAAGGAGGGGTTAGGGGAGGTTGCCGGAGTCTTATCCAAGGGGAGGTCTTGCCTAACCGGTAAGGATGAATTGAACCGTCAGGAAACAGAAACCCGTTTCAGGATCTCATCGACGGGCTTGAGGCGGCCTTCCCACCCGGAAGCTAGCGTTTCGAGGTTCAGCGCCTCTTGCACCTGGAACGGCCCTATTTCCGTGCGGCGGAGCTCCGCGACGTATCCGCCCGTTCCCAAGCGTTCCCCGAGGTCCCGGGCAAGCGCCCGGACGTAGGTTCCCGAGGAGCAGCGGATGAGGACCGGAAATCGGAGCAGGGCATGGCCGTCTTGCGTCATCTGCTCGAGCTCGCCGGCAAGGTCGAACGCGTAAACGGTCGCAGGCCGGGGAGGGGCCTCAAGGGGTTTGCCGGCCCGCGCGGCTTTGTACATCTTTTTGCCGCCGATTTTGATGGCCGAATATGTCGGCGGAATTTGTAGGATATCGCCTCGAAACACTTCCATCGCTTCTTCTATCTGTGCAGGGGAAGGAAGCGGGGCGTCGGAGAAGGTGATCGCGCCCATGCGGTCATCTGTCGTGCTCCGGCCGCCGAGCACGAACATCGCCTCGTAGGTCTTGCCGAGTCCGACCAAATGGGAAAGTTGCTTCGTGGCCTTACCGATTCCGAGGATGAGAAGACCGCTCGCGAACGGGTCGAGGGTGCCAGCGTGCCCCACCTGGCGCAGGCGGACGACCCGGCGAACACGGTCCACGATGTCGTGGGACGTTGGCCCAGGGGGCTTGTCGACGAGGAGGAATCCTTCCGGGGGGTTCATATCTGTGGGGTTAGGGAATAGGGGGTTAGATTGGTTTTAAAAACAACCACTTTCCTGACCGCCTCGGAAAGGATCTTACCGTTTGTTCCAATCAAAACAAAACACTCTAATGATGCAAGACCTCCCCTTGGCCCCTCCCTCGGGCGTAACCCTTACGGGCGAGCCTTGTTAAGGAGGGGGAAGACGCCTTGTTTTCGTTTCCAGATAGGTCGATTTCATTGACGCGGGGGTCCGTTCAGTCTATGATGCGCGGGAAATTCCTGAATCCATTCGCATGAACATTACCGAACTGGCGCGGCGTCTCAATACCAAACCGGAAGAGCTTAGGGAAAAACTCCCCGAGCTCGGTTTTAGTATCGGCAAGCGGGCGATTAAGGTGGACGACCGCGTCGCCCGCCGTATCATGGACGCCTGGTCCGAGATGCAACGCAAGCAGCGACTGCAGCGGAAAATGGAGGCGCAGAAGACCCAGTCCGAGCGCCAGGAGCACCGTCTGGATCCGCAGGAGCGGAAGACAATCGAGCTGCCGCCGGTCGTGACCGTTCGCGAGCTCGCGAGCCGCATGCAGCTGTCGGTGGCTCGTGTTATGCAGGAGCTCATGAAAAATGGCGTGTTCGCCTCGTTGAACGAACGCATCGACTTCGAGACTGCGACCATCGTGGCCGAGGATCTCCAGTTTAATGTCGCCCCCGAAGCTGTTGGTGAGGCGAGTGGGGAAGAGGATTCGGGTGTGCACCGTTTGGCCGAAGTGCTCCAAAAGGAAGAGGCGTCCTCCAATGTCCCGCGGCCGCCCGTCATTGTCGTTATGGGGCACGTCGACCACGGCAAAACCAAACTTCTCGATGCCATCCGCACGACCCATGTCATGGAAACGGAAGCCGGAGGCATTACCCAACACATCGGTGCTTATCAGGTGGAGCGTAAAGGGCGCCAACTGACATTCATCGACACACCGGGCCACGAAGCCTTCACCGTCATGCGTTCGCGCGGCGCCAAGGTGGCCGACCTCGCGATCCTCGTCGTGGCCGCCGACGACGGCGTCCAGCCCCAGACGAAGGAAGCCATCAACATCATCCAGTCGAGCCACCTGCCGTTCGTTGTTGCCCTGAACAAGATCGACCGGGCCGAGGCCAACGTCGAGCGGGTAAAGGGGCAGCTGGCCGAAGCTGGCCTCATTCCCGAGGACTGGGGAGGAAAGACCGTCGTGGTTCCCATTTCTGCCAAGGCAGGAACGGGCATCGACGACCTGCTTGATGTGCTCATTTTGACTGCCGACCTCGCGAAGGACTCGATCCAGGCCAATCCCGTGCGGCCCGCCATCGGCACCATCATCGAATCGCACGTGGATCCGGGCGAAGGGCCGGTCGCGACCCTACTCGTCCAGAGCGGCACACTGCGGGTCGGCGATGTGCTCGGCGTGCGCGACGCGCTCTACGGCCGCGTGCGCGGCATGCGCGACTGGAGCGGTCAGTCGATCGAGGCTGCCTCGCCTTCGATGCCTGCCAAGATCATTGGGCTTAAGTACGCACCTGCCGTCGGAGATATCCTCGAAGTGCCGGAGGATCCTTCGGCCCTGAAGCGTCTGAAGGCTACGCGCCCCGTGCAGGCCGTCGAGGAGGTCGCGGCCATCAAGCACGGCGCCCCCTCTTCGCATGCGGAGACGGGTGAGGAAGAAGGTAAAAAGAAGCATTTCATCCCCCTCATCATCCGCGCGGACGTGCTCGGCTCGCTTGAGGCCATTCTCGGTATGTTCGACACGCTTCAGCACGAGGAAGTCGGTGTTCAGGTCGTGGCCAAGGGACTCGGAAACATTACGGAATCCGACATCTCGACTGCGGAGGCTACGAAGGCGAAGATCCTCGGCTTCAACGTGCGGCCGACGACCACAGCCGAAGAGCTGGCCCGCGAAAAGGAAGTCGACATCCGCCAGTACTCCGTCATCTACAAGCTGTTCGAGGACCTGCTCGCCGACCTGCAGAAGCTCCTCCCTTCTGAGACCTTCATTACCGAGCTCGGGCATGCCGAGATCCTCGCCAACTTTCGTAAGATGGACGAGGGGTGGATCGTGGGTGCCAAGGTGCGTGAGGGCAAGTTCAAGGCCAAGGCCAAGCTCCGTATCCTGCGCGGCACGGAGATCATCGGCGAAGGGGAGGTCATCACCGTGCAGACGGGCAAGACCGAGGCCAAGGACGTGAAGGCTGGCCAGGAGTGTGGCATCCGCTACAAGGGCCGGACCAAGGCCGAACCGGGCGACGTCTTTGAGGCCTATGTGGAAGAGGTGAAGGGACGCTTGCTCGAAATCAAGGGAATTCGGGCCCGTTAACCCGGTTGCTTTTCGTTTACATTAACACCGTTTTTATGTCTGAGATTGTCTTGACCACTGAAAACTTTGACCGCGAAGTCTTGCAGTCGCCCGTTCCCGTGCTCGTGGATTTTTGGGCGACCTGGTGCCCTCCCTGCAAGGTGATGGGACCCGTCGTAGATGCCTTGATCGAAGAATTGCAAGGCGCCCGTGTTGGCAAACTGAACGTCGACGACGCGCCCGAAATCGCCCAGCGCTACGGCATCCTCTCCATTCCCACATTCATCACGTTCAAGGGCGGGGAGCCGGTCAAGCAGGCGAGCGGCGCCATGGCCAAGGAAAATTTACTGGCTCTTATCCAGCCTTTTATCGGCTGACGGCTTGGCCGCTTCAGTTATGGAGGTTGAAAAGCTCATCATCATCGGTTCCGGTCCCGCGGGGTATACGGCGGCCGTCTATGCCGCGCGTGCAGAGCTGTCCCCTCTTTTGTTTGAAGGCCAGCCGACGGGAGGTCAGCTCATGCTGACGACTGAAGTCGAGAACTATCCCGGGTTTCCGATGGGCATCCAGGGACCCGAGCTCATGGACCTGTTCCGCAAGCAGGCGGAACGGTTCGGCACGCGTATGTTCGCAGCCGACGTCTCGGCGGTCGATTTTTCTGCGATGCCGTTTGTGGTCACGTCCGGCGGACAGACCTACCGGGCCGAGGCCGTGATCGTTGCGACTGGTGCTTCCGCCATGTGGCTTGGCGTGCCCGGCGAGAAGGAGTACCAGGGGCGCGGGGTCTCGGCCTGCGCGACCTGCGACGGATTCTTCTTCAAGGGCAAGGAGATCGCGGTCGTCGGCGGCGGCGACTCGGCCATGGAGGAAGCCACATTTCTCACGAAGTTCGCTTCCAAGGTGACCGTGATCGTGCGCAAGGACACGCTCCGCGCCTCGAAGATCATGCAGGAGCGGGCGACGGCCAACCCGAAGATTTCCTTCATATGGAATACCGACGTCAAGGAGGTCGTGGGAGACGGTCAACGCATCACAGGGCTCACGCTTTGGAATAATAAGACGAATGAGCAGTCGTTCTTTGCCACAGAAGGTCTGTTCCTCGCCATTGGCCACAAGCCCAATACGGATCTCTTCAAGGGACAGCTCGACATCGACGAGAAAGGCTACGTCCGCTGCCAGACGGGATCGACGAAGACCGGCGTGCCGGGCGTGTTCGCCGCGGGCGACGTCGCCGACCACGTCTACCGCCAGGCCGTTACCGCCGCGGGCACGGGCTGCATGGCCGCTCTCGACGCCGAGCGCTGGCTCGCGCATCGCGCGTAGGTTTCGACAATAGGCGAGAGCAATTGCTTTCGCCTATTTTGCTTTGGTTCTTTTCCCATTTTGTTGCGCGTGGACGATGGCTTTCTCCAGTCGGTCCACGTCCAGTCGTTCGGTCATCCGCTCGAAGTCCGGGTCGTCGTCGTGGGCGATGTTGAGCGTGTGTTCGATGCGGTCGAGCATGTTCAGGATGCGGGTGATCTCGCGCTCGGCCTGGACGTTCACTTGGAAGTCCACCTCTTCCCTAAGATCCTCCACCTTGGCTGAGCGGTTCTGGCTGATGAGTACGATGATTGAGAGAAAGATGGCTTCCAGGGATACGACCATGGTCAGAAATCCGAAGGGGTACGGATCAAGCGCGGGGGCGCCGGACAGCGACGGGGTGTTGAAGTAAATCCAGG
The DNA here is from genome assembly GCA_016209325.1 of Candidatus Uhrbacteria bacterium. Classification (GTDB taxonomy): domain Bacteria; phylum Patescibacteriota; class Patescibacteriia; order UBA9934; family GWF2-40-263; genus UBA10014. The sequence continues at coordinate 33,293 of JACQWJ010000010.1, read as the reverse complement.
CAAAGAAGAAGACGCCGTTCAGGATGAAGAACCAGACGGTGCCGAAGATTTCTGTGAAGAAGTCGGCAATCCGCTCGGCTGGCTTTCCGCTCCGCTGCCGGAGCGGCACGATCGGGTCGAAAGAGGCGTCTCGGGACGGATCGGAGACGGGCGTCAGGGTAGACATAGCCCTTCCATGATACCACGCGCGCCGACCGGCTTCCGCGCATTGCCGTTTTCCCGTTTCAGCTCTATGCTGGACGGGTTGTTTCCCCTAACGTTTCCTCCTATGCAGAACCCCTTTTGCAACGCCCTCATCCAGCTGGACCGCGCCGCGGAGCTTCAGGCGTTTTCAGAGGAGTTCCTTACGCTCATGCGCCAGCCCGCGCGCGAGGTCGAAATTGCCATTCCCGTAACGATGGATGCGGGTCACCTGCACATGTTTCGCGGATACCGCGTGCAATACGACGACGTGCGGGGACCCTTCAAGGGAGGCATCCGCTACCATCCGGACACGAACGTCGACGAGGTGCGCGCGCTCGCGTTTTGGATGACGCTTAAGTGCGCGGTGGCGGACATTCCGTTCGGGGGAGGAAAGGGAGGAATTGAGGCCAATCCCAAGGAACTTTCCGCACGGGAAATGGAGCAGCTCACCCGTGGGTGGGCGCACGCGATGGCGGACGTCATCGGACCCGAGAAGGACGTGCCCGCTCCCGACGTTGGGAGCACCTCCCGCGAGATGGACTGGATCGCGGACGAGTACGCCTTATGCACCGGGCACTCAAAGGCGGCGGCGGTCGTGACAGGCAAGTCGGTCGGGAAGGGTGGCAGCCTCGGACGTGCGACCGCGACCGCGGACGGCGGGTACGCCGTGTTTGAGGAGTTACGGGAGCGTCTTGCCCTCGATCCCGAGACGTCGACCGCCGTCGTCCAGGGATTCGGCAACGCCGGCGAGCGCATGGCCGAGCTCCTCCACCGCCACGGCTACAAGGTCGTCGCGGTTTCGGATTCCCACGGAGGGATCCATAACGAGAACGGGCTGGATATCAAGGCACTCTCCGAGCACAAGCGTGCCACGGGATCGGTCCAGGGATTTTCGGGAGCTCACGACGTGACGAACGCCGAGCTCCTCGAGCTGCCTTGTGGGATTCTGGTGCCGGCGGCTCTCGAGAACCAGATTACGTTCGAAAACGCCATGCGCGTCCAGGCCAAGGTCGTGCTCGAGCTCGCGAATGGCCCCGTCACCCCCGAGGCCGACGACGTCCTAGCGAGCCGCCACATCACAGTTGTACCCGACATTCTCGCGAACGCAGGCGGCGTCACGGTCAGCTATTTCGAATGGGAGCAGAACATGCGCGGCGAAACCTGGACGGAAAACGAGGTATTTGAGCGGCTCCGGGAGCGCATGTCCGCCGCGCTCAAAGTGGTATGGGAAAAGAAGGAAGCGCTCGGCTGCGACCTGCGCCGCGCGGCCTTCGTGCTCGCCCTGGAGCGGATCGAGGAGGCCATGCGGCGGAAAGGGTCCCTATGAGTGAAGCCACGTTTACCTTGATCAGAAAGACGCTCGATGGTCGGAGTGGCCTACGAGACGCGCGCGCATCCCGAAGATGCATGTCCAGAGGTCGAGTTTGACATGTGCACCCCGGAGCAAGTCCCCATTCCCGAGGGAGCCAAAGCGGTCGTGGTGAAGGGGAAAGAGACCGGAGGCTATTGGGATCAGTTTTTTCTGAAGCGATTTGTGTGTGGTACAGTCATGACGATCCTATGTCGACCCACAGCCATGTTCCCGTCCTCGTTTACGACGGCGCCTGCCAGTTTTGCCGCGTGTGGGCGGCGCGCTTGAAGTGGGCGACAGGCGACTACGTCTCGTACCGTCCGTTTCAGGAAGTGGCCAAGGAGTTTCCTGAAATTCCGTTGAGTACATTTGAACAATCCGTGAAACTGATTTTTCCAAATGGGGAAGCGCTGAGCGGCGCCCATGCCATTGTTCGTGCGTTAGCGGAAGTTCCGGGCAAGGGAAGACTGCTTTGGTCCTACCGCCATCTTCCGGGATTCGCTCCCGCATCCGAATTTCTGTATCGACGAGTCGCCAGCTGCCGCACATGCGCGTTCGAAATAACGAAACGCCTCGTTGGTTCTCGTCGTATCAAGAAATGGGAGCAGATTTTATGAGATTCACCCAATCCACCCCGATCCACCTTTCTGTGCGCGCCGCCCGAGGACTGTTTGAGCGATCCCCGCCAAGCCCTCCATGCGCATATCTTGCCAACCCCCTCCCTTTTCCGTACCCTTTCCTCCTGTATGCCTACCTTCCATATTCACGGCGGACAGGTACTCAGGGGAACCGTTGAGTTGTCCGGTGCGAAGAACGCCGCTTCCAAGATGATGATCGCGTCTCTTCTCACAGACGAGCCGGTCGTGATCGACAACGTGCCGCGCCAGGAGGAGACGGGTATCACCCAGGAGATTGTCGAGCGCGTCGGGAGCCGCGTATCGTGGGACGACCACCAGGCGATCCTTCATGCTTCTTCTATCGCGTCTACCTCGGTGGTCGGCTTGTCTCGCAAGAACCGCATTTCCATCTTGGCCCTTGCACCCCTCTTGCACCGTGCTGGGGAAGGGATTGTGCCCGTCGTTGGCGGCGACAAGATCGGGCCGCGCCCCGTCAATTTTCACGTCGACATCCTGTCGCGCATGGGTGCTCGGTTCGAGGAGGGAGCCGAAGGGTATCGGGCGTCCGTGCAGGGCCGCTTGCGGGGCGTGCTGATCGAACTGCCCTATCCGTCCGTCGGGGCCACAGAGACGGCCATGCTGGCCGGTGTCCTAGCCCAGGGACGCACGGTCATTCGTAACGCCGCCATCGAGCCTGAGATCATCGAGCTGGTAAAGATGCTCCAGAAAATGGGGGCGATCATCGAGGTCGGGCTCGGCCGCGAGATTGAGATCGTCGGCGTTGAGCATCTCGGCGGGTGCCGCGCGCGCGTGATCCCCGACCGTATCGAGGCGGTCAGCTACGCCTGCATGGCCCTCGGGACCCGCGGCGAAATTTTCGTGAAGCACGCCGTCCACGACCACCTTATTACGTTTTTGAACACCGTGCGCCGCATGGGGGGCGCCTACGAGGTGCAGGATGATGGGATCCTCTTCAAGACGGTCAATGGACTGCGCGGCATCGAGATTGAGACCGACACGCATCCCGGCTTCATGACCGACTGGCAGCAACCGCTCACGGTCGCCTTGACCCAGGCTACGGGAACGAGCGTGATCCACGAGACCGTTTACGAGGACCGCTTTGGCTACACCGAAGTGCTCCGTGAGATGGGAGCCGACATCACGCTTTTCAATAACTGTCTCGGCGAGATTCCGTGCCGGTTTCGTGGCATGAACTGCCGCCATTCCGCCGTGATCAACGGTTCCCGCATGCTCAAGGCCGCCCATATCGAGGTCCCCGACATTCGCGCCGGCCTCGCCTTCGTGATCGCCGCCCTCGTAGCCGACGGAACTTCAGTTCTGTCCGGCATCGAACATCTAGACCGCGGCTACGAGCGTCTTGAGGAGAAGCTTCGCCATCTGGGCGTTTCTATTGAACGAAAATCAGATTGATTTTTTTTCGATCCACCCACCCAATCCGATCGCGCATCGTCGCGCGAGGACGGTCCGAGCGCAGCCCGCCAAGTCCTCCGAACATCTCTGAGGACGCCGGCGGGCAAGCGACGCCTGCCTGTCGGCAGACAGGTTCCGCAGCGCGGAACTTGGAGTGAAATGCCTTTCTTTTCCTCCATTTTCTTTGGCAGAGCAAAGAAAATGGAGCAGGGTTTCTGGGGCGGAGCCCCATCCTGTACGATAACAAAACATCGGCTTATACAGCCGATGTTTTCGTTACGCGCGCTGCTTGGTGCGCCGCTTGGGAAGCCGCACGGTGCGGGTTCCGATCGACACGGCCTCAGGCTTCGTGCTCCGGGTTTTGAGGCACCGCGTGCAGATTTTCACGCGCTTGCCGTCGATCGAGCGCCGCTGCAGGTTGACGCGCTGGGTCGACTTGGTGGCACGCATGCTCTTGCTGCGCAGGTTGATGGTCAGGGCCCCCTTGCCGCAGGCGGAACAGAATTGAGACATACGGTGGAAACGTAGCGAGGAAAACAAAAAAGCGGTGGGACTCTACCACGGTCGACGGGGGCGTGCAAGGGGAGTATCATGTCCCGGTATGTTTCTGAGCCTCCTCGCTCACGCCCCGGCCCTGGCGGTGGCCTGGCTAGCCGCCATCGTGACGGCCCTGACCGTCCACGAGTTTTCCCACGCGCTCGTGGCCAAGTGGCTCGGAGATCGCACGGGGGAGCGGGAAGGGCGCCTGAGCCTGAATCCCCTGGCACACCTTGATCTTGCTGGTTTTCTCCCTCTCCTCCTTTTAGGGTTCGGTTGGGCCAAGCCCGTTCCTTACAACCCCTACAATTTGCGCCATCCCAAGTGGGACAGCGTTGCGGTCGGCTTGGCTGGACCCGGGTCTAACCTGCTGCTCGCGGTCCTGGCCGCTGGTGCTATGCGTCTGCTCCTGCCGGCGGGCATCGGCGCGTCTTCGACCCTGCTTGTCGCCTTCCTGTTTTTCCTTGTCCTGACCGACTTATTCCTGCTGTTTTTTAACCTGATCCCCGTCCATCCGCTCGATGGTTCCAAGCTTTTTTTCGCCCTGTTTGACGCCCCTCGCTGGGCCGGCCTGCGCGAACGCGTGGCATCCCTCGGCCCGAATGTCCTCCTCGTCCTTGTGCTACTTTCCTTCGTCGGCATAAACGTGTTCTTCTTCGTGAGCCTCCCCGCATTCGCCTCCTGCGACGCCCTCCTTGGAAGGAGCTGCGCCGGGCTGTACGGTTTTCTCCTAAGTTAAGAAATTTTACAGCAACTGATCCACCCCACCCGATCCCCGCATCGCCGCGCGAGGACGGTCCGAGCGCAGCCCGCCAAGTCCCCCGTGCGTAATCTCCGGGGACGCCGGCGGGCAAGCGACGTTCCGCAGCGCGGAATGGGTGAGTGAAATGCCTTTCTTTTCCTCCATTTTCTTTGGCAGAGCAAAGAAAATGGAGCAGGGTTTCTGGGGCGGAGCCCCATATCTGATCTAACCAACAGAATCTTTAAGTTGACGCTGATTTCGTCTCCATGATACCCTTGGGGCACCTTTTTTGCCTGTCAGATCAATACAGGCGTTCCAGGGATATCCTTTGACTTGTTTTTAGGAAGTTCCCTTTTTATCATGTATGCCCACGATTCAACAGCTCATCCGCAAAGGACGTCATTCCACTTCTGAAAAGAGCAAGTCGCCAGCTATGCAGTACGGCCTTGACTCGCTTCATCGCCGGCGCACAGAGCTGGCCAAGGGAAGTCCCTTCAAGCGTGGCGTATGCGTCAAGGTCACCACGATGACGCCGAAGAAGCCGAACTCGGCCATCCGCAAGATCGCGCGCGTGCGCTTGTCAAACGGCATGGAAGTCACGGCCTACATCCCCGGAGAGGGACACAACCTTCAGGAACACTCGATCGTGCTCGTGCGCGGGGGTCGTGTGAAGGACCTGCCGGGCGTCCGCTACCATGTGGTGCGCGGCGTTTACGACACGCAAGGTGTCGAGGGCCGCAACCGCAGTCGTTCCCTCTACGGCATGAAGAAGAAGAAGTCCAAGAAGAAGAAATAATTCGTTGATCACCACCGCTTTCCGGCGGAGTACCTCACGCAGGGAATCATGCCGGCCGGAAGTGTTTTTATCTTATGCGTGGAAAACAAGCCACCGTACGAACCATCCTCCCCGACAGTAAGTTTCAGGACGTGCGGGTCGCGAAGCTCATCAACTACATCATGCACGACGGCAAGAAGACCGTGGCCCAGCAGGTGGTCTACGACGCATTCGAGCTCATCGCGGTCAAGACCGAGAAGGATCCTCTTGAAGTGTTCGATCTCGCCATCAAGAACACCATGCCCTCGCTCGAGGTGAAGAGCAAGCGGGTCGGCGGTGCGAACTACCAGGTGCCGATTCCCGTTCGCGGGGAACGCCGGTTTTATCTCGCCTTTCGTTGGATCATCCTGGCCGCCCGCCTGAAGAAGGGCCGTCCCATGGCCCAGAAGCTCGCCGACGAGCTCGTGGCCGCCTCCAAAAACGAAGGAGATGCCGTGAAGAAGCGGATGGACGTCCAGAAGATGGCCGAAGCCAACCGCGCCTTCGCCCACTTCGCCCGCTAATATCCCCCGCGCCTCTCCCTCTGGGGCGCGTTTGGCTTTGCGTACCACCACATCCCCTCTTATGCCCCGAGAATATCATTTGGAAAAAACCCGTAATATCGGCATCATTGCCCATATTGATGCTGGTAAGACCACGGTGAGCGAGCGTGTCCTTTTTTATACCGGCAAGAAGCACAAGATTGGCGAAGTTCATGAGGGGGAAGCCACCATGGACTGGATGGAGCAGGAACGCGAGCGCGGCATTACGATCACCGCGGCCGCCACGACCTGCTTTTGGAAGGGTCATCGCATCAACCTGATCGATACTCCCGGACACATCGACTTCACCGTCGAGGTGAAGCGTTCGCTCCGCGTGCTTGACGGGGCTGTGACTGTGTTCGACGGGGTGGCCGGCGTTGAGCCTCAGTCCGAAACTAACTGGCGCTACGCGGACGACTACAAGGTTCCCCGCATCTGCTTCATCAACAAGCTCGACCGCACAGGCGCTGACTTTTTCAAAGATTTGGATTCCATCCATACGCGCCTGTCGAAGAAGGCCCACCCCATCCAGCTACCGATTGGCACGGAGGACCAGTTCGTGGGTATCATCGATCTCATCGACCAGAAGGCCCACATCTTCAAGGATGACATGGGCAAGGACGTGGAAGAAACGGCAATCCCGGAGGCCTATGCCGCTTCAGCTGTCGAGTGGCGGGGAAAGATGATCGAGGCTATCGCCGAAAACGAGGAAGTGCTCATGGAGAAATATCTGGCTGGCGGCGAGCTCACGTCCGAAGAACTGCGCGCCACGCTTCGCAAGGCTGTCATCCAGGGGGAAATTTTTCCCGTCATGTGCGGGTCCGCTCTGAAGAACAAGGGAGTGCAGCTTCTGTTGGATGCGGTGAATGCGTACCTGCCATCTCCGCTCGACATTCCTCCCGTCGTCGGCTTTGATCCCGACCATCCGGACCAGCAGATCGAGCGTAAGGCGGACGATGCGGAGCCGTTCGCGGCTCTGGCGTTCAAGATCGCCGCCGACCCTTTCGTCGGAAAGCTTGCATTTTTTCGGGTGTATTCCGGCACCCTGAAGGCCGGTTCCTACGTGCTGAACAGCTCGACTGGCGATAAGGAGCGCATTGGGCGCATCGTTCGCCTTCATGCCAACCACCGCGAGGACGTGGATGAGGTCTACGCGGGAGAAATCGCGGCGGCCGTGGGGCTCAAGGCGACGTTTACCGGACATACGTTGTCCGACATCGATCATCCCATCGTTCTCGAATCCATTGTGTTTCCCGAACCCGTCATCTCGGTCGCGATCGAACCGAAGACGAAGGTTGACCAGGAGAAGATGGGTGTCGCTCTGGCCAAGCTCGCTGAAGAGGATCCGACATTTCGCGTGCGAACCGACGAAGAGACTCTTCAGATCATTATTGCGGGCATGGGTGAGCTCCATCTGGACATCATCGTTGATCGCATGCGGCGGGAATACAAGGTTGAGGCCACCGTTGGTCAGCCCCAGGTCGCTTACAAGGAAACGATCCACGGCAAGGCCGAGGCGGAAGGGAAGTATATCCGCCAGAGCGGCGGACGCGGACAATACGGGCACTGCGTCTTGCGTGTGGAGCCGAGCGAGCCCGGTAAGGGATTCGAGTTCGTCGAAGAAATCAAGGGAGGCGTCATTCCGCGCGAATTTATCGCCCCGATCGAGAAGGGCGCCCACGAAGCCGCCGACCGTGGCGTGCTTGCCGGCTATCCACTCATTGACGTCAAAGTGACGGTCTTCGACGGCAGTTACCACGAAGTGGACTCGAACGAGGCCGCGTTTAAGATCGCCGGATCGATGGCGTTTCAAGATGCGACCCGCAAGGCCGGGCTCGTCCTCCTCGAGCCCATCATGAAAGTGGAGGTGGTCACCCCCGAGGATTTCATGGGATCCGTCATGGGAGACATCAATTCCAAACGTGGTCAGATTTTGGAGATGATTGAGCGGTCGGGTGTTAAGGTCATTTCCGCCATGGTTCCCTTGGCCGAGATGTTCGGTTACGCGACCTCACTTCGCTCCATGACCCAGGGTCGCGCGAGCTACAGCATGCAATTTGACCACTATCAGGACATTCCCCGCAACGTGGCGGAAACCATCATCGCCGCGCGGAGTGGCACCAACCGGCGTATCACCTAGAATGCGCGAGAAAAAACGGACCCAGCGGGTCCGTTTTTCTGTCTGTCCCCAGATCTACCGATGACGGTACCGTCGGACGGTTCCGTCGATCCGCTCGGGTTCCCAGCCGGGAAAGACGAAGTTGTTCGAGACGATCCGTGCTCCTACCGGCAGTTCCCGGCAGAGTTTCCTCTTCAGGCCCTTCATGGTGCGGGGAAGCTGGTAGAGAAAGACCACCGTCGCATTCCCGAGGGGAACGTGCCAAAAATTTTTACGCTCAAAACGCAGCTGTTCGTCTAATCCTTTGGCAGTCGTTTCCGCTTGCGCCCGCCGGACGAGCCCCGGATCGATTTCGTATCCCACACCTTGGCAGCCGGATGACGCGACGGCATGAAAGAGGATGCGTCCGTCTCCGGAACCGAGGTCGTATACCACGTCCGAAGGAGTGAGTTCTGCAGCTTCCACCATTCGCCGCACCTCCTCGGCCTGCGATGGGACGTATGGGCCTCCGCCGTGCATGAGCGGTTGGAGTTGCCAGTAGAACCACCAACTCAGATAGATGCTCACAGCGGTCAGTCCGATCAAGGCGATGATCAGCAGGAGAAGGACGGGGGAAAACATAGGGATGCGGGCCAGTATAGCACAATCGGATACAGCGCGGCCTGGCCGTTTCCGCCGGCTTGACAGGCGGCGTGCGTTCACGCAAAATAGCGCCACTATGGATGGGAAATTTCAACGCATTCTTTCTTTGGTGCGGCGCACGGGCGACCGCATCATCGTCACGGATCCGGAGGGGTCGGACGCCTATGTGCTCATGAGCCTTGAGGCCTACGAAGTCCTCATGGACATTCCCGCACCCATGTCCTCTTTCCCTCCTGGTACGGAAGGGAAGTCCGATACGGCCGACACCGATGTGCCGTCCCCCCCTCCCGATCAGGCGATGTCTTCGCCCGTAGCACCCCTCGCCCCTTCGGCACCGCTTCCGCCCTTCGAATCGAAGCGCATATGGGACGTGATGGGAGGCGTTCAGACTTCCGGACAAACGTGGGATCCCGCCCGACTCACGGATGCCGAGCGGGACGCGATGGCCCAGACCCTCGAACACCTGAGGGGAAAGGAACCCGATCATCCTCCCATTTCGCAACCCCCCAAAGTGGAGGGTGGGGAAGGGGAGACAGGCGAGGAACAGTTCTATCTGGAACCGATCGAGTAGGAAGGAACGTTTGCGACTTGCGTGATTTTTTCCTCCCTGTTATAGTGGCGCCACTTCTCATTCATTAATTCACGATCCGCGGCCTATTTGGTTTGTTTTGCACCCGTTTCGTTCTCGGACGGACCGCGTGACAAGCCGCGACATTGAGCCAATCCCTATGGCAGAAGCATTCCAACGCAACAAGCCGCACGTCAACGTGGGCACGATCGGCCACGTCGACCACGGTAAGACCACAACCACCGCCGCGTTGCTCGCGGTTTTGAACGCCAAAGGGCTTATCGCCCAGAAGAAAGGCGTTGATGATCTGGACAAGGCACCGGAGTCCAAGTCTCGCGGTATTACGATTGCGACAGCGCACTGTGAATACGAATCCGCGAACCGCCACTACGCCCACGTCGACTGTCCCGGACACGCGGACTACATCAAGAACATGATCACAGGCGCGGCCCAGATGGACGGTGCGATTTTGGTCGTGAGTGCTGCCGATGGTCCCATGCCCCAGACACGCGAACATATTCTGCTCGCCCGCCAGGTCGGTGTTCCGGCCATTGTCGTCTTTCTGAACAAGGTGGACATGGTTGACGATCCGGAACTCATCGACCTCGTCGAGGAGGAGGTCCGCGACCTCCTCAAGAAGTACGATTTCCCTGGTGACCAGGTCCCTGTCATCCGTGGTTCCGCCCTGAAGGCCCTCGAGAATCCCAGCGACGAGGCAGCCGCTAAGCCCATCATGGATATCCTGAACGCCTTGGATACCTACATTCCGGAGCCGGTGCGCGAGACCGACAAACCCTTCCTTATGCCGGTTGAGGACGTGTTTTCCATTGAAGGGCGCGGCACGGTCGTGACCGGACGCATCGAGCGCGGTATGATCAAGATTAACGAGGATGTCGAGCTCGTCGGTCTGCGCCCTGAGAACATGAAGAGTGTGGTGACGGGCATCGAGATGTTCAACAAGCTCCTCGATGAGGGACGCGCCGGGGACAATGCCGGTCTCCTGCTCCGTGGTATCAAGAAAGAAGACGTCGAGCGCGGCATGGTTCTCGTCAAGCCCGGATCGGTGACCCCCCACACCGAATTTGAGGCTGAAATTTACGCCTTGTCGAAGGAGGAAGGTGGCCGCCACAAGCCCTTCTTCAACGGCTACAAGCCCCAGTTCTACATCCGCACCACCGACGTGACGGGCGAAATTACGCTTCCCGCCGGCACGGAAATGGTCATGCCGGGCGACACGGTCAACATGAACGTCAAGCTCATCCAGCCGGTGGCCCTCGAGGAAAAGCAGCGTTTCGCCATCCGGGAAGGCGGCCACACAGTCGGAGCCGGCGTCGTGACCAAAATCCTTAAGTAACACCGATGGGGATCCGGAGGCCGGAAGCGAGGGCGAAACATGTGCGCCTTGGCTCCCGGCCTCCGGGAATCCCGCTGATCTTTTTGGAAGCTGTGCCGCAGATGTCCCATGCGAAAACTGAAGAAGAGGTCAAGCAGCGTATTCGGATCAAAATCCGTGCGTACGACCACAAGATCATCGATCAGGCCGCACAGACGATCATGAAGACGGCTGAGCGAACAGGAGCGAAAATCTTTGGTCCCGTTCCGCTTCCAACCGAGAAGCGTCGGTATACCGTGAACCGATCCACCTTCATCTACAAGAATTCTCGGGAACAGTACGAGATGCGGGTGCATAAGCGGATCATCGACATCGTCGAGCCGACCGAACGCACGATGGACGCGCTCATGAGCCTCAACCTGCCGGCAGGCGTTGACATCGAAATCAAAATGTAAGATTCCCTTTGTGGGGAACGCGGAGCGACAAACGGGGAAGAAAGTTCGTGTGTATCAGGTCTAAACAGATCACGATAACCTTCCTGGGGATTTGGCGCGACGCGCAAGGAGCGACGTATTCGGTACATGTGAAGATTCCGAACAAAGCCTTTCGTTTTCCCTAAAGGCTAGAAGTTGGAAGCGTTCGTCTTCGCGGATGAGGTGAAGACGCCTCCGGCTTCTGGCTTTTAAGTTGGCACGCCCAAGCACGCTATGAAATTCATCGTTGGACGCAAACTTGAGATGACACAGCAGTTTCGTGAAGACGGAACGGTCATTCCTGTCACGTTGGTTCACGCCGAACCCTGTGTGGTGACCCGCGTGGAGGAAGCAAATGGATCCATTGCCGTTCAGATCGGCTGCGATCCCCGTCGGAGCCTGAATAAACCCGAGACGGGACATCTTGCTGGTCTTTCGCTGTTTGGTGTGCTGCGGGAATTCCGCGTACCGCAGACCGACTTGAAGCGCGGTGACCAGGTCGCGGTTTCCACGTTCCAACCCGGGGAACATGTCGACGTTGTTGGTGTTACCAAAGGTCGCGGGTTCGCGGGTGTCGTCAAGCGCCACCACTTCAGCGGAAGTCCTGCCTCCCACGGGCACAAGGACCAATTGCGCATGCCGGGATCTATCGCTTCCCGCCGCCAAGGACCGGTCCAAAAGGGAAAGCGCATGGCCGGCCACATGGGAGCCGCGCGCGTCACTGTCAAGAATTTGGAAATCGTCTCGGTCGATTCGGAAAAGCACATCTTAGCCTTGAAAGGAGCCGTGCCCGGAGCGCGCGGAGGCCTTTTGTGTATTCATGTGCGTGAAGGCGCAACGTTATGGCAAAAGTAACCCTGTACAACCAGGAAGGGGCTCGGGTGGGTGACGTGGAACTGGACGACGCCCTCTTTGGAGTCGAGGTGAATCCCGCGCTCGTGCATGAGTCCGTCATCGCCCAACAGGCCAATGCCCGTTCCGTCATCGCCCATACGAAAGGTCGCGGTGAGGTGCGGGGTGGTGGACGGAAGCCTTGGAAACAAAAAGGAACAGGCCGCGCCCGTCACGGATCTACACGTTCCCCTATTTGGGTGGGAGGGGGCGTGACCTTCGGACCGACCAATGAGCGCGTGTTCGGGGTCAAAATGAATCGCCAAGCCAAGCGTGCTGCGCTCGCCATGTCTTTGACTGACAAAGTCCGTGGAGAGAAATTTGTGGCCGTGGATTCCCTGCGTCTCCCGGAGGCGAAAACAAGGAACGCAGCCGCCTTCTTGGGCAAGCTGCCGGTTTTCGGCAAAAAGACCCTCATCATTGTCGAGCCGGAGAATCGGGGACTTCCGCGCGCTGTGCGCAACCTCCCGCACGTGACGGCCATTTCGGCACGCAGCTTGAACATCGTTGACGTTTTACGTCACGAGTTTGTGCTCGCCTCTTCCGAAGCGGTTAACACCCTTGTTCAGCTGTACGCCAAACAGGCCAAGTCATAAGTATGGGATTCCTCGATCGTTTCAAAAAACAGAAGGAGCAGGAAGTGGAAGGCGGAAAGGTTATGGAACGTCCTGAGACGTCCTCGGCAACAGCAGACGTTCCCGTCCAGTCTTCTGGGAAGGACGCAAGGAGACGCGTGGCCAAACATCCGACCGCATCTGCGTCTGTCACTCCTGTGACCGATCGTAAATCGCAGGCGCTGGTCCCTTCCGGATTAGCCGATGTCCTGTTGCGACCCGTGGTGACGGAAAAGGCGGCAGCCCAGTCTTCCTTGGGCCAATATGCATTCGTCGTGCAGAATCATGCGACTCGGGTGCAGGTGCGCCAGGCGATAAAGGCCGTATATGGTGTGACTCCGATGAGCGTGCGTATGCAGAATATGCGTCGCGAGCCCGTCCGTTTTGGACGGATCCGGGGAATGCAGAAGGCTTGGAAGAAAGCCATCGTGAGCGTGCCTAAGGGTCAGACGTTGAAGATTCACGAAGGCGTCTAAGGGCGCTGTTTCCTCCATTTATGCCGGTCAAACGTTACAAGCCAACTTCTGCCGGACGGCGCATTTCAAGCGTCCAAAGTTTTCGCGATGTCACGAAAACAGAACCGGAAAAATCCCTCATCCGCATCCGTAAGGAATATGCGGGTCGTACGAAGGGACGTATTACCGTCCGTCATCGCGGAGGCGGAGCGAAACGCTATGTCCGGTTGGTCGATTTCCGCCGTGAAAAATTTGACGTCCCAGCGGTCGTTTCGGCCATTGAGTATGACCCGAACCGTGGTGCGCGTTTGGCCCTCGTCTTCTATGCGGACGGCGAGAAACGCTACATGTTGGCTCCAGAGGGTCTGCGGGTCGGAGATCAGGTCGTTTCCACCCGTTCCAAGGGAGAAATCAAGCTCGGGAATAGACTTCCCCTTGAGCACATTCCCGTCGGCATCGCCTTGCATGACATCGAAATAGAAGCGGGGAAGGGCGGGCAAATGGCGCATGGGGCCGGAGCCATGGTTCACCTGATGGCGATCGAGGGTGCCAATGCGACGGTGAAACTTCCCTCTGGGGAAATGCGCATGCTCCCATGTACGTGTCTTGCAACGATCGGTCAGGTTTCCAACTCCGATTACCGCCTCGTGCGCTGGGGGAAAGCCGGACGCCTGCGTCATCGTGGTGTGTGTCCGACGGTCCGTGGCAAGGCCATGAACCCTGTCGACCACCCCCACGGAGGCGGCGAAGCGCGAAATTCCATCGGGTTGAAGCATCCAAAGACGCCCACGGGCAAGCCGGCACTTGGTGTCAAGACACGCCGACACAAGACATCCGACGCCCGGATCTTGCGCCGTCGGCCCAAGGGACGGTTTGTCGGATAGTCATACATAGCCGCTTATGTCACGCAGTGCTAAGAAAGGTCCGTATCTCGACCAGAACTTGATGAAAAAGGTCCGTGCGCTTCCTTCCGGAAGTAGGACGGTTGTCAAAACATGGGCCCGTGCCTCGACGATTACGCCGGAGATGGTCGGACTCACGATCGGGGTCCACAACGGCAAGGAACATATACCCGTCCGTGTGGTTGAGGAGATGGTCGGTCACAAACTGGGCGAATTCTCCCTGACGCGCAAGTTCGTTCGTCACGGGGGCAAAATGCAGAAAGCCGAGGCAGCCCCTCCTGCCGCCGCCCCGAAGACCGCAGCCCCCACGAAAGCCGTTGCTCCGAAGAAGAAATAACGATGGGATGTCCCCTCTATGGAAAGCCCTATGGAAGTCAGTGCCAAGGCCTCATACATCCGCATTTCGCCGCGCAAGGTACGGTTGGTCATCGACGTCATCCGTGGGTTAGACGTGGCTCAGGCCCGGGAACAGCTGCGGTTCATGAACAAAGCTGCCGCGCGCCCGGTTATGAAGCTCCTCGACTCGGCTGTGGCCAACGCCGAGCACAATTTCCATTTCCTCGCCGACCGCCTGTTTGTTAAGCGTATCGTGGCGGACATGGGCCCGACCCTTCACCGCTGGACGCCTAAAGCGTTCGGTCGGTCGGCTCCGATTCGCAAACGCACGTCCCATGTGGCCATTGCCCTTGCCGAGCGAGCCAGTCAACCGGAGGTTCCGCGCCGCAAGCGCCCGGCGAAGAGCGGCGCGCGCCTGACTCCCCAGAAGTAATCCTATGGGCCACAAAGTTCATCCGAGAGCGTTTCGTCTTTCCACCGTCCAGGGCTGGGATTCCTTCTGGTTTTCCAAGCAGCAATTCAGTCAGTTCCTCCGGGAGGATGTTTCCATCCGCGTGTTCCTGCGGAAGGAGCTGCGACTCGCACTTGTTGAGCGTATCGAGATCGAGCGGACGCGCCAGCAGGTTCAGATAACGGTGTACTCCGCCAAACCTGGGTTCATTATTGGTCGTGCCGGAGCGGGTATCGAGGAGCTTAAAAAGAAACTCCATACGCGCTTTTTCCGTGGACGGCGGACCAACGTGAGCCTGAACGTGAAGGAAGTCTCACGTCCCTCCCTTTCGGCCAACATCGTCGGTCAACAGATAGTCGCGGAGCTCGAGCGCCGTATTCCGTTCCGTCGTATCATGAAGCAGGCCATCGAGCGGGTTCTAAAGGCACATGCCGAAGGGGTAAAGATCTCCCTCGGGGGACGCCTGAATGGTGCCGAAATTGCCCGTACCGAGACCCTTGCGCAAGGCAGGGTCCCCTTGCATAACCTGCGCGCTGACATCGACTTTGCCTCGGTTCCCGCCCATACGATGTACGGAGCCATCGGCGTCAAGGTATGGATCAATCGCGGGGAAGTCTTTGAAAAGGCGACGGAGAGTTCCACGACAGGTTCCTAAAAGATGATCTATGTTGATTCCGAAAAAGGTAAAACATCGTAAGTGGCACAAGGGACGGGCTCGCGGCAAGCGGGTGGCCAGCCGCAAGGTTGACCTCGCCTTTGGTGCGTTTGGTCTCAAGGCCATGGATGAGACTTGGATCAGCTCTCGACAGATCGAAGCCGCACGTCGTGCCATGACCCGTTACATCAAACGTGGAGGGAAGATCTGGATTCGTATTTTTCCCGACCATCCAATCACGAGTAAGGGGAACGAGATGCCGATGGGAAAAGGCAAAGGGGCCGTCGACCATTACGTGGCCGTCGTACGTCCGGGCACGATTCTGTTTGAAATGGATGGCGTAACGGCGATCATCGCTCAGGAAGCCCTCCGCTTGGCAGCCTACAAACTGCCCGTCAAGACCCGTTTTATCTCCCGCGAAGAGTAACTGACCGCTTCCTATGGATTTCAAGGAATTGAAGCGCTTGTCTCCCGACGGCCTGCGTCAAGCCCTCATGGAGGCGCAAACCCGCTTGCGCAGCCTGCATGCGCAGATTGCTTCCCATCAGCTGACTCGCGTGCGTGACGTCCGCGTGTGCCGCCGGCAGATCGCGCGTATCCGTACGCTCTTGAACCAATCATAGGACCATCTTGTCACTCATCTCCCTATGCCTTTCAGCTCACCTACCCGCCAGCCCCGCACCTTTCGGGGAAAGGTCGTCTCCGATAAGATGGATAAAACGATCGTCGTTCAGGTCGACCGGACGATCCTTCATCCAAAGTACGGCAAACGCTACATCCGCAGTCAGCGCTTCCAGGTGCACGACGACCAGAATGCCCACCATATTGGTGATCTCGTGGAATTCGTCGAATGTCGGCCCTTGTCGCGCCATAAGCGTTGGCGGGTCTTGCGCCAGGTCGCACCCATCGCCTAACCCCTTCCCGTATGGTCCAGCTTCGTACCATGTTGAACGTTGCCGACAACTCGGGGGCTAAAAAGCTTCAGGTCATTCGGGTTCAAGGCGGCTACCAAAAGCGCTACGGCCGGTTGGGGGATGTTGTGACCGCTGCGGTAAAGAGCGCCGCCCCTCACGCCGCGATTAAAAAGGGAGACGTCGTTCATGCGGTCGTTGTGCGCGCCCACAAGGAACTGCGGCGCATGGATGGCACCTATATCCGGTTTGATGAGAATGCGGCCGTCATTATCGACCAGAAGTCCAAGGAACCAAAGGGAACGCGCATTTTTGGACCCGTTGCGAGGGAATTGAGGCAAAAGGGGTTTTCTAAAATCGTTTCGTTGGCCCCAGAAGTGTTGTAACGTTATGAAGATGAAAACCGGCGATACCGTCCGCGTTCTCGCGGGCAAAGACAAGGGAAAGCAAGCCAAGGTGATCCAGGTGTTTCCGCGCTTGGAGAAAGTCGTGCTTGAGAGTTTGAATATGGCGGTGCGCCACCTGCGCAGCCGTCAGAAGGGTCAGCCCGGCCAAAAGATCCAGTTTCCCGCCCCTCTCCACGTTTCCAACGTCCAATGCGTTTCCCCAAAGAACGGAACGGGTGGGCGCCTCGGATCCAAAATCATCCAGACGGACGGTGTTCCGAAGAAGGTGCGCGTGTTGCGCAAGCGGGGTGCGTCTGAAGATATCGCATAATATGCCTATGCAAGCACACTATCGCGACGTCGTTGTTCCGCGCCTTATGCAGGAACGAGGATATAAGAACCGTCTGGCCGTTCCTCGTGTCACCAAAGTCACTCTGAACGTCGGTTTGGGGCAAGGCATCAAGGACGCCAAGTATCTGGACACAGCCGAACAGACGCTCAGCCGTATTTCCGGCCAGCAGCCGGTCAAGACCCGCGCACGTCTGTCCATCTCCAACTTCAAGATTCGGAAGGGTATGGTGATCGGTATGAAGGTGACGATCCGCGGCAAGCGCATGTGGGATTTCCTCGAGAAGTTCGTCAAGCTGACTTTGCCCCGCGTGCGCGATTTCCGGGGGCTGTCCCTCGACGGATTCGACCGTCAGGGAAACTATTCCGTCGGTTTCCGCGAGCATATGTCCTTCCCGGAGATTCGTCCGGACGAGATCGAAACCGTGCATGGTATCCAGATGACCGTGACCACGACCGCCGCCTCCCGCGAAGCCGGCCAAGCCCTCTTGGAAGCCATGGGGTTCCCTTTTAAGAAATCAGCTAGCACCGTCTAGCCTTTCGCCTGCGTATGTCGACGGAGAACCAACGCGCCAAGTCACGCCTGAAACCGAAGTACACGACCCGCCACGTTAATCGATGTTGGCGCTGCGGACGTCGGCATGGGTACATCCGGGATTTCGAGCTGTGTCGCATCTGCTTCCGCGAACTGGCGAATCGAGGAGAGATTCCCGGTATCACGAAAGCGAGTTGGTGAGCGTTCCCCCTAATCCTTGCAGGTATGATTCAAGATCCCATCTCAGACATGTTGACACGCATTCGCAATGCGCAGTCCGTCCACAAACCGGACGTGGTGTTGCCGTTCTCCAAAATGAAGTACTCGATCGGCAAGATTCTCGAACAGGAAGGGTACGTCGAACGGACCGAGACCCTTGAGACGGAGCGTTTTCCCCAGTTACGCATCGTGCTTAAGTACGAGCGCAATCTTCCGGTCATCCATTCGCTCCGACGCGTGAGTACTCCCGGACACCGGGTGTACACGACGGCCGACCGGCTTCCGCGCGTCATGTCCGGCATGGGGATCGCCATCCTCTCGACACCAAACGGGCTCATGACGAACAAGGATGCCCGGGTCCGCCGGCTTGGGGGGGAGATCATTTGTGAAGTCGCCTAATCGTTTCGTATGTCGCGCATCGGCTCAAAACCCATCGTTCTTCCGGCCGCCGTCCAACTGACAGCCGCCGGCTCCCGTCTGTCGGTCAAAGGCCCCCTTGGAGAGGCCCTCCTTGATGTGCATCCCGCCGTCATGGTTCAAGTCGCCACCGAAGAGGGTGTCACGACCGTCACCCTTTCGGCGGATCCCTCACAGAAACAGGACAAAGCTCTGTGGGGAACAATGAGGGCCCTGCTTGCCAATGCCGTCAAAGGAGTATCGGAGGGATTTTCTCGATCACTCGAAGTCGTGGGAGTCGGCTTTCGCGCGAATGTCCAAGGTTCGAGCGTTGTTTTTGACGTCGGTTATTCTCATCCGGTCACGTTCACTCTACCCATGGGAGTCAGTGCCAAGGTCGAAAAGAACGTCGTGACCGTTACCGGCACGGACCGACAGGCTGTCGGGGAAACGGCCGCCCGCATACGGCGCATTCGCCAGCCCGAGCCGTACAAGGGAACCGGCATCAAGTACACCGACGAAACCATTCGGCGTAAGGCTGGCAAGACAGGTAAGTCGGCCGGCTAATCCGCTGTATATTTTTTATGAAGCCTAAGAACGTCATCAAACAAAAGCGGCAGCAGGCCGCCCTGCGTGCTCGGCGCGTGCGCGCCCGCATGCGAGGGACACTTGCACAGCCACGTCTGACCGTGAAGCGAAGTCTGAAGCATGTCTATGCCCAGCTCGTGGACGACACGGCTGGTCGCACGCTGGCCGCCGCCTCGGACCGCGATGTCGTGGAGAAGGGGACCCCCGTTGAGACCGCGCGCCGCGTTGGCAGTTTGCTCGGAACGCGTGCGAAAGAGAAGGGGATCGCGGAAGTGGTGTTTGATCGGGGAAGCTACCGATACCATGGACGTGTGGCTGCCCTCGCGGAAGGCGCTCGGGAAAGCGGGTTGAATTTCTAAGTTCTGCGTTATGCCTGAAGTCACCAAGGCCGCTCCGGCGGCGGACAAGCGGCCCGATCGCCGCAGAGGTCCCCAAGGCGGCCCGCAACGGGGGGGAGATCGACGGTCCCCTGGCCGGGGACGCCCGAACTCCGAACCCAAGGAGTACGACCAGAAGATTTTGGACCTCGCCCGCGTCACACGTGTGACTGCGGGAGGCAAGCGTATGCGTTTCCGTGCGGCCGTCGTCATTGGGAACCGTAAGGGCACAATCGGCTTCGGACTTGCCAAAGGCGCGGACGTCTCCATGGCGGTCGACAAGGCGACCAATCAGGCGCGCAAGCACTTGTTCGAGATTCCCATGGCAGAGCAGACCATCCCCCACGCAGTCAAGGAAAAGTTCGGTGCCGCCTCGGTTCTCCTCAAGCCCGCTCCGAGCGGAACCGGCCTCAAGTCCGGAGGTGCGGTCCGTGTTCTGCTTGAGCTCGGAGGGGTCCCGAACGCGGTGAGCAAGATTTTCGGCTCCACCAACAAGATCAACGTGGCCAAAGCCACCATGCAGGCGCTTCGTTCCCTGCGGCAAGCAAAGACGCGCGTCAAGAAATCCTAACCTTCTCGTATGACGTTGGCATTACATACCGTGAATCCGGCACCCGGGTCCAAGCGGCCCCGCAAGCGGGTTGGGCGCGGCTTAGGCTCCCGCGGCGCGTATTCCGGCCGTGGCGTCAAGGGTCAGCGGGCGCGCTCCGGAGGTCGTTCCGGTCTTCAGCTCAAAGGCTTACGCAACATCATGTTGAAATTGCCCAAGCAGCGCGGATTCAACAGTCTTGCTTCGAAGCCCGCCGTCTTGAACCTGCGCACGTTGACGAAGGTCTTCGGAGACGGTTCTACGATCACTCCGCAGATCCTCCACACCAAAGGGCTTGTGAGCGATATCTCGCACGGTGTGAAGATCCTCTCCGTAGGAGATATGACTGTCCGTGTGACCGTGAAGGCATGTCAGGTTTCCGCCGCAGCCAAAGCAAAAATTGAACAGGCGGGCGGAACCGTTGCCTAACCCCGTATGCTTTCCCTTGCACGCATCTGGCGCACGAAGGAGGTCCGTCGGAGCATCCTGTATGTCGCGGTCGTGCTCGTGTTATTTCGGGTGACCGCTCACATTCCCATTCCCGGTGCCAACGCCGAGGCCTTGGCCGCGTTCTTTGGATCGAACCAGTTTTTCGGCTTGTTGAACATCTTTTCCGGCGGCACGCTCGAGAACTTTTCCATCGTGGCCCTCGGCGTCGCTCCCTACATCACCGCCTCCATCATCTTCCAGCTCCTCGGTATGATCCTGCCCCAGGTGGAGGAGATGCAGAAGGAGGAGCAGGGACGTCAGCGGATCAATCAATGGACCCGTCTTCTGACTGTCCCCCTGGCTGCCCTCCAGGCTTACGGCCTCGTCGTCCTGCTAAAGCAGCAGGCGCCCGCCGTGCTGGCCGAGGCCGGCGGCTCCCATCTCTTGCTCACCATCCTTTCCCTGACTGCGGGGACGGTGTTTGTCACATGGCTCGGAGAGCTCATTTCGGAAAAGCGGGTCGGCAACGGCATTTCCATCATGATCTTTGCTGGCATCATCGCTGGGCTGCCCTCGTTTTTCCAGCGGACGCTGTCCGTCTACGACCGCTCCCAGCTCGTCACGCTGATCCTCTTTCTCGCGACCATGGTGCTCACCATCGTCGGGGTCGTGGTTATGCACGAGGCCCAGCGTAACGTCCCTGTCCAATATGCCCGGCAAGTGCGCGGATCCCGCCTGTCGGGAGGCGTGTCCACCCACCTGCCCCTCCGGGTCAACATGGCCGGGGTCATTCCCATCATCTTCGCCATTTCCATCATCCTGTTTCCCACAACCTTGGCGCAGTTTTTTCTGGACGCACGCACGCCTTGGCTGCGCGAGGCGGCCGCCTTCACGCTGTCGTTTCTCGGGAACCAGCTCGTCTACGGCGTCCTCTACTTCGTCCTCGTGTTCGCCTTCACCTACTTCTACACGAACGTGGTGTTCCATCCCGACCGCGTGGCGGAAAACCTGCAACTTCAGGGCGGATTCATCCCCGGCATTCGTCCTGGATCGGCCACGGCTGCTTACCTCGCGTATGTTGCGAATCGTATTCTCCTGGTCGGCGCCGGCTTCCTTTCCCTGATTGCCATCCTTCCGCTCGCTGCCCAGCAGTTGACAGGCAATCCGAATCTCGTCATCGGGGGGACGTCGATTCTGATCGTCGTGAACGTCGTCATTGAAAGCGTGAAGCAGATTGAGGCGCAAGTGACCATGCGCGAATACGAAGCCTAAACATAAGCACATCCCTTTCTTGGCCAGAAACACCCTTGGAAAACGGGTGTTTTTGGTTTTTCTGTCTTCTGTCCGTCTTGGTTTGGCGGGAACGCGACCTCTGATATACTGGATCCGTCCTCAATCGTGATTTTTTACGCATGTCTAACCCATCCTCCATCCTCCGACTCGTCGTTCTCGGTCCTCAGGGAGCCGGAAAAGGCACACAAGCCGAGATTCTTGCCGAACGCCTCCACATTCCGACGATTTCGCCGGGTATGATTTGTCGTGAGGCTGTGACCAAACAGACCTCACTCGGGCTCGAGATCGAGCGCTACGTGAAGAGCGGCCAGTTGGTTCCCGACATTCTTATCACCCAGATTATGCAGGATCGGCTTTCTCAGCCCGATGCCCTGGAGGGGTGGATCGCTGACGCCTATCCGCGCGACCATGCGCAGCTCGAAGGTATGCTGAGCTTCACCCAGCCGTCCCACGCGCTCGTGCTTCAGATTTCCGACGAGGAGGCCATCGACCGCCTGGAGGGACGCCGCGAATGCGCGCAGTGCAAGCACAATTATCACGTCCGTCACGTCCCGCCCGCGATCGAGGGCGTCTGTGACCGTTGCGAGGGCGTCCTCCTCCGCCGCGACGACGACTATCCGGAGGCGATCCGGAAGCGCCTCGAAATCTACCACACGCAGACGGAGCCCATCTTGGAGCGGTTCGAAGGCATGGGGATCCTCTGCCGGGTGGACGGCTCGGGAGGCATCGACGCGGTCGCTCGCCGGGTGGCCGCCTGTCTTGGAATGGAACCAGCCTGAGGCAAATTTTCTATGGCCCTTGTAAAGACGTCTGAAGAGATCGACAAGATGCGCCGTGGGGGCCTTCTTCTTTCCCGCGCTCTTCAGGCTGCCATCGCGGAGGTGCGGCCCGGAATCGGCATCTGGGAACTGGACATGGTGGCCGAGCGCGTGATCCGGGATGGCGGAGGGACTCCCTCGTTCAAGGGATACCGCGTTTTTCCCGATGATATTCCGTTTCCGTCGACGGTTTGTATTTCGGTCAATGCCGAAGTTGTTCATGGGCCTGGCAACCGCCGCATGACCCTCCGGGAAGGCGACATCATCGGTCTTGACATCGGGTGCTGGTTCGAGGGTTTGTGCACCGACATGGCAGTCACGGTTCCTGTTGGCCGGGTGTCGGACAAGGTAGTCAAGCTCATGGGGGTGACCAAGGAATCTCTCTTGGCAGGCGTTGCCGCTGCGCGGCCGGGAGCCTTTGTGAAGGACATTGGTCGCGCTGTACAGGATGTCATCCAGCCCCATCGCTATGGCATCGTTCGAGCTCTGGCCGGCCACGGCGTCGGCCATGCCGTGCACGAGGAGCCGCAAGTGCCGAATTTTGCCGACCCGCGGTCCCCCCGTGTGGCTCTGAAGGAAGGCATGTGTCTCGCTATCGAACCCATGATTTCGATGGGGGGGGATGAGCGTGTCACAACCGCCGATGACGGCTGGACGGTCGTCATGCGCGACGGGAGTCTCGCCGCCCATTTTGAAGTCACCATTGTTTTGACCGCCGCAGGGAACGAGATTGTGACTCCGCTTCCCGTATGATCACCCCCCTTGCGTTCTTGTTGTATGTTTTGGAGATTACCGCCGTATTTCTTTGGACAACGACATGGAGGCCAGTGACACGCGTTCTTGTTCTTCTCGTGCTTCTGCTCGGTACGGCCGCATGTCTGCAATGGCTGATACAGAACGATTAGTATGCGTATCCTCGGCATCGACTACGGGGACAAAAAGATCGGCTTAGCGTTTGGAGATACCGATGCCGGCGTGGCCGTCCCACTTGACGTCGTTCCCAACCGGGGCCAGGCGACCCTTGAGGCGTTCGCCGCACACGCGAAGAAGGAGGACATCGACCTCATCGTGGTCGGGGTCCCGCTTCCGACCGACGCGCGGCACGGCGCGGGACAGCTGCGCAAGGCCCAGGCCTTCGTCCGCCGCCTGGCCGAGGCCGTGCCGGTTCCTGTGGTCGAGGAGGATGAGTCGCATACAACGGTCGAAAGTCTCCGCCTCCAGCATGAGGAAGGGGCCGGAGCGGCCGAGGACGCCTTGGCCGCCATGCTGATTGTCGACCAATACATGCGCCGGACCCGATAACCGTTTTCATATGGCGACGCTTTACCACGCAACCGGCCTCGTGCTGTCGCGCCGTCCCTGGCGGGAGGCGGACCGCGCCTACGCCGTCCTCACCCCCGAGCACGGGAAGATCGACGTCATCGGGCGTGGGGCCTCGAAGCCGCTTGCCAAACTGTCTTCGCACCTCGAGCTGTGCGCGGAGGTACACCTTCTACTCGTCCAAGGACGGACCTACGAGACCGTGGCGGGCGCCGAGCAGATTCGGACGTTTCCCGGCATTTACGGGAATTTATCGACTATGACGCTTGCCCATCAGGGTTTGCACCTCATCGATCTCGGGACCCGCGAGCGCCAGGCCGATCCGAAGTTGTACGCGAGAGCACTCGAATGGCTCGCGTTCGTCGAGACCGCCGGTCCGTGCCGGGCCGAACGGGCCGCGTTCCTGCTGGCAGCCTTTGCCCTGAAGCTGCTCGACCTGCTCGGGTACTGTCCTGAGTTGTCGCATTGCCTCGGGTGCCGGACGGCGGTGCTGCCGGACGCCTACCGCTGGCATCCGTTGAAGGGAGGGATCGTCTGCGACGCCTGCCTGCGGCGTTTTCCCCAAGAGTGGTTCGCGGCCCGCCCATTACCCAACGAAGCCCTTAAATTGGTCCGTTTTGGCATACAGGAACCCTTTTCGGATCTTCTACGACTCCATTTGCCGGGCCCCCTTCTGCCGCCGTTTCATGAGGCCGTCGAATCGCTCATGGCCGCCCATTTTCCGACCATTCCCGCCCTGTCCCTCCACGAAGCCTGCGCCGCCTGCTGAGCGGGACCTCTGCAAAAGTGCGTCTTTTCGTCTCGCGGGCACCCGTCCACCCCATTCAACGTACCGTTAGTACGTCTCATGGGGCTGGACAGCCCGCTCAACGAAAATCCATTCCTTTTTCAGAGGTCCCGTTCGGTTTTCCACGGATTCCGCATTGCGTCCGTGTCCCATTTTGGCTACACTGGCCACAGTCTTTTTCTGAAACACTATGCAATCAGCCTACATATCGGATCTGCCGGGACTCATCGGCCAGGAGGTGGAACTCAAAGGATGGGCGTATAATTTCCGCTCGAGCGGGAAGATTTTTTTTCTGCAGTTTCGCGATGGGACGGGCCGCGTGCAGGCCGTGTATACGGCGGCGGACCTGCCGGAGGCCGAGTGGAAGAAGCTCGACGGTCTGCGCATCGAATCATCCGTGATCGTTCGTGGTCTTGTCAAAGCGGAGCCCCGCGCCCCTTCTGGATACGAGCTTCAAGGGACCTCCTTTGACGTCATTCATCTCGCGTCCGAAGATTATCCCGTCGGCAAGAAGGAACATGGTCCGGAGTTCTTGTTCGACAACCGCGACCTGTACCTGCGCTCGCAGACGCCGTGGGCGGTGCTTCGCATTCGGGACCGTGTCTTCTTCAGCATCGAGCAGTTCTTCCACGAGGAGGGATTCATCCGCTTCGACACGCCCATCCTGCAGCCGACGAGTTGCGAGGACACCACCCAGCTGTTTAATGTCGACTACTACGGCGAGACGGCGTACCTGTCGCAGTCCGGTCAGCTCTACAGCGAGGCGGGGATCATGGGCTTCGGCAAGGTCTATGACTTCGGGCCCGTGTTCCGGGCCGAGAAGAGCAAGACGCGGCACCACCTGTCGGAACTGTGGATGATGGACGCGGAGATGGCCTTTTTTGACCAAAAAATGAACATGGACCTTCAGGAGCGGATGGTAAAACGCATCGTGAAGGACGTGCTCGACCAATGCCGTCCGGAACTCAAGATTCTCGAACGCGACACGGCGATTCTGGAACGCCTCGTCGCCGAGCCGTTCGTGCGCCTCACGCATGCGGAAGCGAAACGGATCCTGAAGGAAGAAGGACTGGTCACGGGCGTAAAAACGTTCGACGACACCTACTGGCAAGACGACATGTCCACCGAAGAGGAGATTGCCCTCGGGGAAAAGTACAAGCTCCCCGTGTTCATCGAGGACTACCCGGCCGCGGTGAAGTCCTTCTACATGAAGCGGTTCACGGACGAGGCCGGCGTCCTGCGCGCCCACTGTGCCGACTTGATCGCGCCCGAGGAGGGCCGCGAGATCATCGGGGGGAGCCAGCGCGAGGAGAGCTACGACGTCCTTCGCAAGGAAATTGTCGACCGCGGATATCCGCTCGTCCAGTACGAGTGGTACCTGAACACCCGCAAGTACGGCAGCGTTCCGCACAGCGGATTCGGCATCGGTCTCGAGCGGACCGTGCGCTGGATCACCAGCATGCACCACATTCGCGAAACCATCCCGTTTCCGCGCCTTCTGAATCGAATGGCGCCGTAAGTATGTCTCCTCGCCCCACATCAACACTTCCAACATTTTTTTCCATCGTGTTTTTGATTACTCTCGTCGTTGGGATTTGGTTGTTAACGGCATGGGTACACTCATTAGCCGACAGAGCCGAAACACAGCCTTTGAAGACGCCTCCTTCTGCTCAAGAAATAAAGGCTGATGTTGCGCCCATTGTTTTGTACGCCGTTTATGCGTTGGACGGAACGCGGACGTTTTGGTCGTATCAATTAGGTACAGCCATGCGTGATGGACCACTCGATCCGCTCGATGGCTTTCTGCCGCTAAATCGCATGAATCAGTCAAGTAATTTGTGCGATGGTTATGGATTTGCGTTTGGTTCATGGAGACTGGAATGTGAAAATGCGGCGGAAGGTTTTAGGGTTCGTCTTTTTTTCACAGGAAGTGCTGAACCCATCCTGAACAGAGTCTTGCACATGGAAGACGTCGGACTAGAGCCTTCTGCCATGAGCGGATTTCTGGTTCCCGTTGGGGCGTTTGATGACGGGAGTGCCATTCTTCTGGGACGACGCGTAGAAACGGAGTCGTACGTTTCCGGTCTGTGGATCATGGACATTCCTAGTGGCGCCATTCGTGAGGTTTCTTTTGTTCGCGACAATCATCTTTTTCAGTACGATATCAATGCAAAAACAAAAGAACTCATCGGCACCTCGTTCACCCCCCCGGAAAATCTTGGGGCTCCTCCGACGGGTCCGTCCGCGGTGCACTTGGTCAACCTGCTGACGGGCGAGGCGCGGACGCTCCAGAGCTCGGAATCAGTCGTTTTTGAAAATGCCTTATTGGACGAGAACGGACTTCGCTACGCGTTTCAAACATACGACGAGACGGATTACGAACTCTACGAGGTTTCGCTGGACAAAAACGAGCGCCTTGAGAGTGGTCAGGGAGTTATTCGTGATTGGTTCAACGATACGCTGGTCGTCGATCGCGACGGAAATTTGCTACTTGTCGATCTGACGACCCATACGGAAACGCAACTTACTCATGAAACGGACGCGAGCGTGCAATACCTCGGCGTCGTACACTAACGAAATATGCTTCGAACTTGGAACATTGAAACCGTCGGAAAAGTGGGCGAAACGGTTCGCGTGAACGGCTGGGCGCACCGCGTCCGCCGCATGGGGGACAAGCTCGTGTTCATCGATCTCCGGGACAGCACAGGTCTCCTCCAGGTGGTCTGCTACAAGCCGGACCTCGACCCCGCCACCGCCGCGGCTGTTGACGCGATCGGTCCGGAGTACATCCTCCAGATCGAGGGTGTGGTCCAGAAGCGCGGGGACAAGCAGGTAAATGCGGATCTTCCGACCGGCACCGTGGAAGTCGTGGCCAAGCAGGTCACGGTCCAGAATGTGTCCGCGACGCCTCCCTTCGAAATCGACCAGGACACGCGCCAGGTCAACGAGGAGCTTCGGCTCAAGTATCGGTACCTCGACCTCCGGAGCGAACGCATGCAGCGGAACATCCGGCTTCGTGACACGATCATCGCGTTTTTTCGCGACTACATGCATAAGAACTGCTTCGTCGAGATTGAGACGCCTATTCTCATGAAGGGAACGCCGGAAGGTTCGCGCGAGTACATCGTGCCCTCCCGTCTCCATGAGGGGAAATTCTACGTTTTGCCTCAGTCGCCTCAGCAGTTCAAGCAGCTCTCGATGGTAGCCGGCTTCGAGCGCTACTTCCAGATCGCCCGCTGCTTCCGCGACGAGGACCAGCGCGGCGACCGCCAGCCCGAGTTCACCCAGCTCGACTTCGAGATGTCGTTCGTGACTCAGGAGGATATCCTCCAGTACACCGAGGCCATGTTTATCGCTCTAGTGGAGACGCTTTTTCCCGAAAAGCGGATCAGCAAGCGGCCATTTCCCCGTTTGACCTATGCCGAGAGCATGAAGCGCTACGGCAACGATAAACCGGACCTGCGTGAGGACAAGAACGATCCGAACGAGCTCGCGTTCGCCTGGGTCCTCGACTTTCCTATGTTCGAGGTCGACGACGAGGGGACGATCGCCGCTAAGCACCACCCGTTCTGTTCCATCAAGGAGGAGGACCGGGAGAAGTTTATGCGCGGTGAGGATCTCATGGCGATCCGCGCGAACGCCTACGACCTCGTCCTGAACGGTTACGAGCTGAGCTCGGGCAGTATCCGGATCCACGAGCGGGAGCTCCAGAAGCGTATTTTCGACCTTCTGCAGGTCAGCGAAGAGGACCAGAAGCTTCGCTTCGGCCACATGCTTGAGGCCTTCACCTACGGCGCCCCTCCGCACGGCGGATTCGCTCCCGGTATCGACCGGATCGCCATGCTCATGGCGGGCGAGCTGAACATTCGGGAAGTCATCGCGTTTCCGAAGACGGGCGACGCGCGCGATCCCATGATGGGCGCCCCGAGCGACCTGCCGGCCAAGTCGCTCCGCGAGGCCCACATCGCCATCCGTCAAGATTGACCGGGAGCCGTTAGTCCTTAGCCTTGAGTCCTGTGCCCTACGACGTCGTGCTTCCCGCCTTTGCGGGCCCTCTGCCGGTCCTCTTGGACCTGATTGAGCGTGCTCAATTGCCGATTACCGAGGTGTCCCTGGCGCAGGTCGCCGACGACTATCTGCGGTTTATCCAGGCAAACGACGTTCCGGCCGAGGAGCTGGCGGACTTTCTCGTCGTGGCCGCCAAGCTCCTTCTCATCAAGTCGCACGCCATTCTGCCGGTTCTGGCGGAAGCCGAGGTGGACGCGGACCCGGGCAAACTCGCGCTCCAGCTCCGGCTCTATCGCGAGTTTGTCGGCGTTTCCCAGTGGGTGGAGGAGCGCTACGCTTCCGAGGAGGCCATGCTGGCCCGGCCGCACGTTCCGCTTCCCGTCGAGCGGGGATTCGTCCCTCCGGAATCGCTCGGCGCCGACGCCCTTCGCGAATCCTTCAGACACCTACTCAAGCGCCTGGAACCGTTTTTGGCCCTCAAGGAGGCCTCCCTGCGGCGCGTCATCTCCGTCCAGGAAAAGATTCGGGACATCCAGCGCGCCGTATTTGAGCGTGCCAGGCTCGCGTTTGCGGACCTCGTCGGTCCGCGGCCGGAGCGGGCCGACGTCGTCGTGAGCTTTCTCGCCGTCCTCGAGCTCGTGAAGCAGCGGATCGTCTCGGCCGCGCAAGCGTCCGCCTTTGAGGACATCACCCTTAAGCGGCTTGAATTCTGAACGTATGATGTTGACCGCCCAGATCGAAGCCGTCCTGTTCGCCGCCGGTAAGCCCGTGGCTGTGCGCCAGCTGGCCCGCGTCCTCGGAGCGAGCGAAGAGGTCGTTGGGGAAGCGCTCGCCGAACTCCGTTCCCGACTCAATCGGGAAGACACACCCATCCACCTTCTGGAGCATGAGGGTAAGGCCCAGCTCGCAACCAATCCCTCCCTCGCCCCCCTCGTTCGCGCCTTTGCCAAAGAGGAGGCAAGCGGCGAGTTGACGCGTCCGTCCCTCGAGACCCTTACCATCGTCGCCTACCGCGGGCCTCTGACGAAGCCCGAGATCGAGCAGATCCGCGGCGTAAACTGCTCCCTCATCCTGCGGAACCTCCTCGTGCGTGGACTGATTGAAGAACGCGAGGACAAGGAACGGTTGCAGCCCGTGTATGCGGTCTCGCCAGACCTTCTGCGCCACCTCGGAATCCATCGGATCGACGAGCTACCTTCCTACGGTGACTTCCACGGGAACGAGCGCATCGACCGTATGCTCGCGGAACTCGGCCAAGCCGCGTCCGTTGAATCCCCCTCTTGACCCCATTCCTTCCCCGTTATGCTCATTCGCGTCCTCACCCAAGTGTTCCTGGCTTCGAGTCTATTTCAGTTGTTTCCGGTCGACGCCGCCACGCTCGAGCGCGCCGCGCGCCTGCCCGCGACGTCGGAAGCCCGTCGCCCGTTTCCGTTTGACGCCGCCGTCTCTCTCGTCTCCGCGGCCTCCCTGCCTCCGGCCGCCGATGCCGATCGCGCCCCACGCAAGACCGACCCCGACAGCCTCGGCGTTGTCACGTCGGCTGTAAGCGCGCTCGTCGTCGACGCGGTCAGTGGAGCCGTGTTGTTCGAGAAGGGAGGGGAGGAGCCCCGTCCGATTGGCAGCATCACCAAGCTCATGACGGCGCTCGTCTTCTTGGAAGGGGACCCGGACCTCGCGGCATCCGCGAGCGTCCTGCCCGAGGACGTCCGCACGGGCGGCCGCCAGCACCTGCCGGTGGGTATCGCGGTCACCGCGCATGACCTCCTCCTTGCGAGCCTGGTCAGCTCCGACAACACCGCGACGATGTCTTTAGCACGGCTGTCCGGCTTGTCCGAAGTGGACTTTGTCGTGCGCATGAACGCCAGAGCGGCGGAGCTCGGGATGACCCACACGGCCTTCGCGGACCCGACCGGTCTTTCGTCAGACAATCGGTCCATGCCGGTGGATATCGTCGCGCTCCTCCGGGCTGTGCTCGAGGAGGACACAATCCGTGACGCCACGCAGCGCGTTTCCGCCACCGTGACGACCGCTTCCGGCCGCCCGTACTTTCTTGAGACGACGAACGACCTTCATGGCAGCTTCCTGGACGCGGATCCCTATCGCATCGTGGGAGGGAAGACTGGCTACCTTCCGCTCGCCGGCTACTGCCTCGGTATGGAGGTCGAGCGGAACGGCGACGACTCCATCTTCGTCGTGGTCCTCGGATCCGTCTCGAACGAGACGCGCATCCTGGATGCCAAGGCCCTCGTTGCCTGGGCATATAAGACCTATATCTGGCCCTAATCCATGCTTGACGCGCTTCTCACGCTTCTGAAGGGTCTGCCCCCCGAGATCGCGACCGCGGTCCTGGCCATGATTCCGATTACGGAACAGCAGGCCTCCATCCCCGTCGCGCTTCAAGTATTCGGCCTGCCGCTCTGGCTCGCCGTCACGGCGTCGTTTTTGGGCAACGCAGTTCCCATGCTCCTTATCCTGCGGTTCTTGCCGCCTGTTCTCGAATGGGCCGAGCGTCGCTCGCCCTGGATACATAGGCATTTTTTCACCTTTTTCCACAAGCGGCGGGAGCGGTTTCAATTCTCCTACGACAAGTACGGCGCGATCGCGCTCTGCCTGTTTATTATGATTCCGACGCCCTTTACCGGCGTCTGGACTGCCTCCGTGCTCGCGGTCCTGTTCCATATCCGTCCGCGCTACGCCGCGCCTGCTATCCTGCTTGGCATGGCGATTGCGGGCGCGATCGTGGTCGGGGTCTTCTACGGCGTCGTCGGCTTTGCCGGGTAACCCTATGCGGATCGCCGTCGACGCCAGGTGGATGCTGAACCCAGCGGGCGGGGCCTTCGCCGGCATCCCGCACTACGTGGACGGGGTCGTCCGTGCGCTTTTGAAGGAGGGAGGGAACCACACGTTCGTTCTGTTTGTACGTGATAATATTCCGCAGACTGTTTTGGACCGTCTTCGGTCTCTACATCCCACGGTCGACATCCGTATCGAACCCTACCGCCGCGGTTCATTGTGGAACAATCATTTCGGATTCGCTAAACGCGTCCGCGAGACAAAGGCGGACGTCCTGTTCGCGCCCGCCGGACAGCTTCCCCTCGGCTTCCGCGACAAGGCCGTCGTCACTCTCCACGACTTCGCCATCTACCGTCACCCGGAATGGTTCCCGGACCGCGGCCTTGGCCGTTTTTTCTCGATGTGCGTCGTCGTGCCATGGACGATGCAGCGCGCTTCCGGATTCATCTCGGTATCGGAGTTCACGAAGCGGGAAGCCATGGACCTGTTTCGGATTTCGGAAAAAAAGATCCGCATCATCCCTCCCGTCGTCGAGCCGTCCGCCAACATTTCACCTCTCACCCAGGAGACGTGGGAACGCTTCGGTCTGCCCGGCAAATACTTTTTAATGGTCGGCACAATCGAGCCCAGAAAAAACATGGCCTTCGCCGTCCAGGCATTCGACCGACTGCTGGAGACGGTCGACGATCCCGATTTTCGTCTCGCCATCGTCGGCAAGCGCGGCTGGAAGTACGAGCCAACCATCGCCGAAATTGCGCGCGTCAATCGCAAGTGGCAGGAACGGGGCAGGGGAGAGGTCGTGCGAGAGCTCGGTTATGTTACAGCCGAAGAAAAATGGGCTCTGATTTCGGGAGCGCAGGCGTTGTTGTTTCCATCTTTATATGAGGGGTTCGGGATACCTGTCGCCGAAGCCCTCTCCATTGGAACGCGTGTTATTTCGACGTTGCCGTTTGACGTTTCATCTTTTGAAAACGTAGTCTTTCAGCAGACTGGATTAACGGATGAAGGGAGATTCAGTGCTGCCCTTCGGGAGGCCTTGGATTCCGTACGAACCTCACCCTTTCCTTCAGAAAATAAATTTTCTTCTCAGGAAGTTGCGGGGCAGATTCTTGAGGCGTTGGAAAACGTCACCAATTGAAAAGCCACCTGTTGTTCGCAGGTGGCGGAGAGAGTCAGACGGCGCCCGTCACTGACGCGTCTGTCAACGGTTTGATAAGTTGCTCAATGCGCTGTTCCAGCGCATCCTCTGTGACGAATATCTCGGCCATCTTTTGGCCGTCATCACCGATCCGAAGGAACATCGCCGCCACCTTCATATCTGGAAGACAACGCTTGATTCGTCTCATGCCTTGCAAGAGATGGGTAAGCAGCACAACCGGGTCGTGTTTGTGATCGCCTTCGCGACCGCACCCCCAGTGTGTAGAGAGGATAATTAGATTTTGTCCGTGTAGCATCCAGTATTTTTTTACTTGACGCAGGACGGACCTTCTATCTTCCCAAAGGTTTTCGTATTCGGTATTTGTTAGGAAGCACCAGAAACGTTGTAGGAGCCGAAGGATTCGTCCCCACCATACGTCTCGGCTTAGGATGCCTCCGTCCGCACCCATAACGTGCCCACCAGATCCTGGGCCACGTACTTCGTCGTAGATCACCTCTTCTGAAGGATCGATGTTGATTCCGAAATAGGCAGCGATACGTCTTACCGCGTCATCAACCACACCGACTCTTTTGCCGTTTCCTTCTTTTCCGTCTCCACACCTAATACCATCCCCAATTAACCACTAGCTAATTCTGTCCAACCGTGTACACTGGCAGGGTATGGCATCCATCCTTGTTAAGA
>JACQWJ010000009.1 GCA_016209325.1 Candidatus Uhrbacteria bacterium | reverse complement strand
TTTCTTTCTCGGAATCAGACATCCTCGACTCCATTCATGAGATTATCGTGAACAAGATTGAGTCGCAGAAACCCAAGGCTCCTATTGGGAATATTGGGAGGAAGTCGCGAATGAAGGAAGAGAAGGAAGGTGAGGCGGTGGTGGAAGAAAAAATGGTCGAAACCCATTGATTCTCGGAGTAGATATCAAACGCGCTTTCCTTGTGGAGGCGTGTTTTGTGTTTCTCCTGTCAGATTTGTCAGGTTTTCTCCTATTTTTCTTCTTCTTACTTTACAGTTCAAGTCATGCTCTCTTATTGTGGAGTGATTTGGTTTGACTGGGCTTTTGGCCCAATTCGATACGCTGGCCGGTTGGGGTCGTGACAACCATGCCGTCGTTTCCGCTTGATGGTTTGGCAGGGGCTGGCTTTGGTTGAGCGAGATGGCTTGCAAGGTCGGTTTGATTATCTTTTTGAGGCATAGTGAGTTGAGGGTTATTTTTTCTCTATTTTACGCCATTATAGGGCAATAGCAAAGACGGGGACGGGGACGGTGGATTTCCAGGCAACCAGTTCGCGTAGTTCCACATTGGCCTTCTCATAGTTTTCCAAGGAGAGTATGATGCCCACCGTGAGTTCGAGAGCGGTCTTTGAATCTCGACCAAAAATCCATCCGTACCAACGGGTGGATTTCTGTTTGCGACAGATCGCAAACGCGTATTCTTTCCGCTGTCTATTCGTCAAAACAGCTAAAGGTGATGTTGGGCATCAAATAACTCCTATGCGTTTTGGCGTGCGTTGGACCGATCGTGCCCGACAAGCATTGTCCTATCTCCTCGGCGCCTTCGGGCTCGTCGCCGGCCTGGCCTGGAACGACGCCATCCAGGAGTCCATCCGCGTCTTTTTTCCGCTCGACAACAAGGGTCTGCTCGCCAATTTTTCTACGCCGTAGTCATGACGGTGGTCCTCGTCCTCCTCTCCACGCACTCATGCGCTGGGGTGGCGGATGCCACGTTCGGGTGACTCAAGAGACATGGGAGCGTCTCGGGTTCCCGCCCCTGCTCTCCCACCCGCTCATTCCCGATTCCGTCCCGTGTTGACGGCAGCCATCTCTCGGCGGCCGTTTTTTTCATCCTTTTGCCTGGCCTGCCTACGTCACGTTTTACAAGACCCTGTACGCTTTCGCGGGACCTCCCCTAGCCCCTCCCTTGCCTACCGGCAGGTAGGTTCGTAAGGAGGGGAAAACGCCGACATCCTCTTCTTTCCCTTTCGGCCTTTCACCCCGTTCTCCCCCCATGCTATGATCGCTTCGACCTTTATTACTCTCTCCGTATGCCCTACGACCACCAAGCGATTGAGAAGAAATGGCAGAATCATTGGGAAGAAACGGGGCTTTTTTACGCAAAAAATGACTCTCCCAAGGAAAAATTCTACTGTCTGATCGAATTTCCCTATCCTTCCGGAGCTGGACTCCATATCGGGCATCCACGGAGTAATACGGCGCTTGACGTCATCGCCCACAAGAAGCGGATGGAGGGGAAAAATGTGTTCTATCCCATCGGTTGGGATGCGTTTGGTCTTCCGACGGAGAATTACGCCATTAAGACGAAGCGTAAGCCTCAGGACGTGACAGCGGAAAATATTGCCACGTTCAAGCGCCAACTGAAGGCGCTGGGCTTCAGTTTCGACTGGTCGCGCGAGGTGAACACGACCGACCCCGCCTATTACAAGTGGACCCAGTGGCAGTTCCTGCAGTTTTTCAAGGCGGGGCTCGCGTACAAGGCGAAGATGCCAGTCAACTGGTGCCTCTCGTGCAAGATCAGCCTCGCGAACGAGGAAGTTGTGAACGGCAGGTGCGAGCGCTGCGGTGGAGCCATCGAGAAGCGCGACAAGGAGCAGTGGATGATCGCGATCACAAAGTACGCCGACCGCCTGCTGTCCGATCTGGACACAGTCGATTATTTGCCGAAGATCAAGAAGCAGCAGCAGGAATGGATTGGACGGAGCGAGGGGATCAACATCCGCTACCCCGTTGAAGGTACGGACATCGAGGTTGAGATTTTTACTACGAGGCCGGACACGAATTTCGGAGCGACGTTTATTGCCGTTGCTCCTGACAGCAAGTTTGTCCGCGAACACATCGAGGCCTTTCCCGAACGGGTTGAGGTCGAACGCTACGTCAGGGAAACTGCCGATACGTCGGATATCGACCGAGGGGCCGAAGGTCGGAAGAAGACAGGTGCATTCACCGGCCTCTATGCGACCAATCCGTTGACGGGCAGGCGCATGCCGATCTGGGTCGCAGACTTCACTCTCGGCAACGTCGGCACAGGCGCGCTTGTCGGCGTTCCTGGGCATGACATGCGCGATTTTGAATTTGCAACAGCGTTTGGTATCGATGTTATGCGCGTCGTCATCGGTTTGGACGGCGACGCGTCCCCGATCACGCGGCCCGAGCAGGTTCAGGAAGAAGCGGGAACGATGATCAACAGCGGATTCCTCGATGGCATGGACATCCATGCGGCAACCCAGGCGATGATGGATCACATGGAGAAAGAGGGCTGGGGAACGCGCACGGTGACCTACAAGCTCCGCGACTGGGTGTTTTCCCGCCAGCGTTACTGGGGCGAGCCGATTCCGCTCGTCCATTGCGAAGACGGATGTTCCCCTGAGAATGGCGGCTGGGTGGCCATCCGCGACGAGGACCTGCCGGTCGTCCTGCCCGAGGTTGAGCATTACGAGCCGACCGACTCCGGCGAGTCTCCTCTGGCCGCGATCGAGGACTGGGTCAAGACGACCTGTCCGTTTTGCGGCGGTCCTGCCCGGCGCGAGACCGACACGATGCCGAACTGGGCGGGGTCGAGCTGGTACTTTTTGCGCTACGCCGATCCGCACAACGATCAGGCCTTTGCCTCCAAGGAGGCGCTCGCGCAGTGGATGCCGGTCGACTGGTACAACGGCGGCATGGAGCACACCACGCTCCATCTGCTCTATTCCCGTTTTTGGAACAAGTTCCTATACGACCAGGGGTTGGTTCCAACGAGCGAGCCTTACGCCAAGCGCACGAGCCATGGCCTCATTCTTGCCGAGGACGGGACCAAGATGTCGAAATCGAAGGGGAACGTGGTGAACCCTGACAGCCTGGTCGCGGAGTACGGCGCGGACACGGTTCGCCTCTACCTCATGTTCATGGGACCCTTCGGCGAGCCCGTGCCGTGGAACACGAACGGCGTGGTGGGCATCCGACGGTTCCTCGAAAAAGTGTGGACGGTGGCCGAGCGGGTCAAGATCGAAGCTTCCACCCCCCCTAGCCCCCCCTCGGGCAGGGGGGGAGACTCCCTGACTCGACAGCTCCACAAGGCGATCAAGAAAGTATCCGACGACATCGACGCTCTGAAGATGAACACGGCGGTGTCTCAGCTCATGATGCTCGCGAATGCTATGCAGGAAGCGTCCTTGGTGTCGCGGGAAACACTTGCGACGTTCGTCCAGCTTCTGGCTCCCTTCGCTCCTCATGCGGCCGAGGAACTCTGGCAGGGACTCGGGCATACCGAATCCGTATTTCTGTCGTCTTGGCCCATGCATAACCCGGAATTCGCCAAGGACGAAGTGGTCGAGGTGGCAATCCAGGTGAACGGCAAGCTGCGCGGCACGATGCGCGTCATGCCGGATCTGCCGCACGACCAGGCGCGGGATCTCGCCCTGGCGGAGGAGAACGTGGCCAAACACATGGAAGGGAAGACGGTCGCGAAGGTCGTCTACGTGCCGGGCCGCCTCATCAATTTCGTGGTTCGGTGATTCGGTATGATTCCCGCAAGCGCCACCCGCGTCTTTAAAGGGACCATTTTCGACGTCTACCAGTGGGAGCAGGAGCTGTTCGACGGCTCCCGCGCCACGTTTGAAATGCTGAAGCGTCCCGATACCGTCCAAGTCATCGCGGTCGTCGGGGACTGCATCCTAGTCCTCGATCAAGAACAGCCTGGCTCGAAACCGTTTGTCTGTCTGCCCGGTGGGCGGGTGGACGAGGAGGAAGACGTGTTGGAAGCAGCCAAGCGCGAGCTCCGCGAGGAGACCGGTTACGCTTCGGATGATTGGGTCCTCCATCGCTCGGTGCAGCCCATGAACAAGATCGCGTGGCTGTCGCATACGTTCATCGCCCGAAATGCTCGACGTGCAGCCGAACCTCATCCAGATGCCGGCGAACGAATCCGGGCACGCCTTGTCACGTTCGAGGAGTTTCTCCAACTGCCGGACGATCCCGCCTTTCGTCGGCATCAGGATCTTCAGGTGGAACTGTTGCGGGCACGTTACGAAAAAGAAGCGAGAGAAGCGTTGCGAACTGTTCTGTTTGGCTGATTGACCAAGGAAGATATGAATGTCGTGATGGTGGGAACCGGCTATGCGGGATTGGTGTCAGGGCTCGGGTACGCGAAGCTCGGACACCGCGTGGCCTGCGTCGACACCGACGCCTCAAAGATTGCCCGTCTGGACCTGGGCGACGTCCCGTTTTACGAGCCCGGACTTCCCGAGCTTCTGCGGGACATGCAGGAAGCCGGAAGAGTGGTCTTCACGACGGATCTCGCGCAGGTCATTGACGGTTCGGACGTCGTCATGCTGGCTGTGGGAACGCCGCCGCGCCCGACGGGGGAGGCCGATTTGCGCTACGTGTTCCAAGCGGCCGACGAGGTCGGCGCATGCCTCGGCCATGAGGCGCTGCTCGTCGTCAAAAGCACGGTTCCCGTCGGCACGAACCGCCGCGTTCTGTCCCACGTACGCGAGGCCATGACGGCCACGGGGCGGGGCGAGCTCGCGCCGCTTATTCAGGTCGCTTCGCTGCCCGAGTTTTTGAGCGAAGGGCGGGCGCTGGCGGATTTTTTCGCCCCCTCGCGGATCGTGATCGGTGCCGAGGATCCGGTTGCCCATGACCTTCTGGAACGCCTGCATGCCGGTGTCAGCGCGCCACTCATTTTGACCACGCTTGAGACGGCCGAGCTCACGAAGTACGCGGCCAATGCCTTTCTGGCGACCAAAGTTTCCTTCATCAACGAAATTGCCCACGTGGCCGAGCGGGTTGGCGCCGACGTGCGAACGCTTGCCAAGGCCATCGGCATGGATCCGCGGATCGGCCCGTCGTTTCTTCAGGCTGGCATCGGGTACGGCGGGTCGTGCTTTCCAAAGGACGTGTCCGCTCTCCACCAGCTCGCGGGCTACAACGGGTACGACTTCAAGCTCCTGTCGGCCGCGATCGAGGTCAATAACCGCCAGCGCGACCTGTTTTTGCGCGGTGCCGAGGACGTTCTCGGAGGATTCCAGGGCCGACGCATCGCCGTTTGGGGTCTTGCGTTCAAGCCGAGAACCGACGATGTGCGCGAATCGGCCGCGATCGATATCGTCCAACGGACGTTCGCGCGCGGGGCGGAAGTCGCCGTCTACGATCCGAAAGCCATGGGCCGGGCCCGGTCGGTCTTGGGCGACCGGGTCGAGTACGCGCCCACGGCCATGGACGCCGCTTCCGGCGCCGACGCGCTGTTTCTCCTCACCGACTGGCCCGAGTTTCGAGAGGTTTCTTTCGACACCCTGAGAGAAGGCATGATGAGCCCCCTTATTTTTGACGGTCGCAACCTGCTCGCCGATCTCCGACTCCGGGATCGCGGTTTCACCTATTATGGCGTGGGTACCAACGGGTAAGGCTGCCAGGGAAGGGTGGCAGCGGGTCGCGAGCTCGCCGTCCTTGTCGGCCCTAGCCATTCTGTCGGCCTGTGCCGCGGGTATCGTGCTCGGGAACGGCATCGGTCGCTGGCTTGACGACACGGTGTTCTTGGCTCTAGCCGCCAGCATCGCGGTTGCTCTTCTGTTCGTCCGTTCCCGGCAAGGGCGTCTCTTTTTCTGTCTCGTGATTGCCCTCCTCATTGGCCTGCTGCGCACCAACCAAGCCATGGCCCCGTTGTCCGCTCCGACCGTTGCTGATTTTGCC
This sequence comes from Candidatus Uhrbacteria bacterium, assembly GCA_016209325.1. Lineage (GTDB taxonomy): Bacteria > Patescibacteriota > Patescibacteriia > UBA9934 > GWF2-40-263 > UBA10014. The sequence goes on along the minus strand of JACQWJ010000009.1, from coordinate 20,777 downwards.
GGACGGGAAATCGCGTTTACGGGGACCGTTGCCGAAGAGGCGGTTGAGCGTACGGCCTCGCAAGAACTCGTCTTGCGCTCGCTCCATGTAGGCGATCAGGACGTTTCGGGACGCCTGCTCCTGCGTCTTCCGCGCCATCCCGTCGTTGCCTACGGCGATGAAGTCGTCTTTCGCTGTAAGCCGAAGATCCCGGAACCGATCGAGGGGTTTCCGTATGATCGGGTGCTCCGAAGCCGTGGGATTTTCGCCACCTGTTCCTACCCGCAGGCGGTCGACATACGTCCGAACGAACATCCGGGACCGCTAACCTATCTTTTGCGCGCCAAGACCGTCCTTGTGCATCAGTTGAGTCTCCTCTTTCCGGAACCGCATGCTGGCTTCATCAGTGGCCTTCTGTTTGGCGGCAACCATGGCTTGCCGTCCGATCTCCGCGGCGATTTTTCGCGGACTGGTGTGTCGCATGTCATGGCGGCCTCCGGCTACAACGTGGCCATCTTTTCCCAACTGCTCCTTCTGTACCTCATGCGGAGTCCGCTGGGGAGGCGGCGTGCGCTCGTTGCCTCCGCCCTGTTCGTCGTCGTATACGTCCTTCTGGCTGGAGCCACCGCGGCTGTGGTGCGCGCCGGCATCATGGCGCTTCTCTGTATGCTGGCACTCTGGCTCGGCCGGCCGCAGTCGATGCGGAACGTCCTGCTCCTTACTGCCGACCTCATGCTGCTCGCGAACCCACTGCTCCTTCAGGACGTCGGGTTCCAGCTGTCGTTCGGGGCCACGGTCGGCCTCGTGCTCCTTGCCGATCATTTTGAAGGCTGGCTGGCGTTCCTCCCCGAGGGCTTCGGCGTGCGCTCTTCGTTTGCCGCGACCTGTGCGGCCATGCTCGTGACGACTCCGGTCCTCCTCTGGCACTTCGGGACCTTTTCTCTGGCCGCCCCCTTCGTCAACCTGCTCATTCTGCCGTGGATTCCGTACGCCATGTTTTTTGCCGGACTCGCGCTTCTCCTGAGTTTTTTCCTGTTTCCCCTCGCCGCGCTCGCCGCTCTGCCCGCCTGGGGCCTGAGCTCCCTCATGCTCCACGTCGTTCGTTGGTTCGGCTCGCTCGGATTCGCTTCCGTCGACGTGCCGGTCGCACACTTCCTCGCCCTCCTGTCCGCCGTTCTTATCTTCCTGCTCATATGCCTCTTACGCCATCAAGAGCGAGATCGCGCGTCGGCCGCGTGACCCAGCGTCGCCGCCTGCGCGCCGCCCTGCTGGCGGGCGCGTTTTTTGCCGCGGCCCTCGTCCTCCAGTGGGCGGAAGCGGGCCCTATCCCCGTTACGGGATCTTCCGGCCTGCTTCGCGTTTGGACATTCGACATCGGCCAAGGAGATGCGTTGCTTATTGAGATGCCGACGGGCGAACAGATTTTGGTCGACGCGGGACCGGGGGACGCCGTCCTTCCCAAGCTCGGATCCGCGCTCCCACCGTGGGATCGGACGATCGACGCGATCGTCCTGACACATCCGCACGAGGATCACATCGCGGGATTCGTAAAAGTTCTCGCGCGCTATGACGTCGGCGCGGTGTACGAGACGGGCGCTCATTTTGATGTACCAACCCGTCGTGCGTTTGATGAGGCGATAAAAGATGAGGGTGCGGACCGCCGTCTCGTCCACGACGGGATGGAATTCCGGTATGGAGATGTGCGCCTGGAAGTCATGGCCCCTGACCGCGACTTGAACAACAAAAAGATTGAAGATCAGAACATGGGTTCTGTGGTCATGCTCCTCACCTACGGGGACACGAGTATCCTCCTAACCGGCGACGCCCCTGTCGAGCAGGAGGAGGAATTCCTGCCGGATCTGGCGGAACCCGTCGACGTCCTGAAGGTGGCCCATCACGGCAGCGCCTACTCGACCTCCCAGAAATTCCTCGCCATCGCGCGTCCACGTTACGCCCTCATCTCCTCGGGGGAGGGCAACGACTACGGCCATCCGCACCCGGTCCTCCTCCAGCGCCTCAGGGATTTCCAAGTCCAAACCTGGCGCACCGACCTCGACGGCGACCTCCTCGTCACCTCCGACGGCGGCGAACCCACCGTCGAAGCCCATCCCTTGCCGTTTTAAGGAAAATAGGTTAGATTAGGCCCAACTTAAAAGAAAAAAATCGTCCAACGTCAACCCCACCCTAATCCTTAATGGCCTAGCCCCTCACGCCTTATGAATCCAAACGTCCAGCGCAGCCTCATTCTTATCAAACCCGATGGCGTGCAACGCGGTCATATTGGTGACATTATTGGGCGGTTTGAACGTGCCGGCCTCAAGTTGGTTGCAATTAAGATGGTTCATCCCGCCGTCGAGGATGTCGACAAACATTACGCTCTGACCGAGGAATGGATGCTTGCGGTGTATGAGAAAGCCAAAGCCAAGCATGATGCCGAAGGTAAACCGTTCCCTCATGTCGATCACGTCTCTTACGGCACGGCCATCAAGAACGGCCTCATGGATTTTCTTGTTTCCGCTCCGATTATTGCCATGGTGTGGGAGGGGGAAGGAGTGGTTTCTATTGTGCGCAAGCTCGTAGGCGCTACGGAACCCGCCTCCGCGGTCCCCGGTACCATCCGTGGTGATCTTTCTCATGATAACTACGCGCTTGCCAACGCCCAAAACCGTCCACTCAGGAACCTTATCCATGCTTCCGGTACAAACGATGAAGCTGAACAGGAAATTACTGTCTGGTTCACAGACGTTGAACTCCAGAAGTACGAGCACGTTAACGATCGCGTCCAGTACGACCCATCCTGGTTTCTTCCAAAAGCCTGAACCCTTCAGTCAAAGTCGCCCTTCTGTGGGGCGGCTTTTGCATGACAGCGGCTTTTGCATTGCTTGACGTTTGGGAGATGTTGAGGTAAGGAGGCACAAGTCCTTTTCAAATCCGGAGGTCACTCATGCAACGAAATATCAAGGATCTCCTCGGTTGGCGAGGGGTTTATGATGTTGATTTTCTCAAGCGTCAGCAGGCTTGGCTGGATAGATGCGGGGACGCCGACCTCGTCAGGCTAAATGACGCCCTGGATCGCGTGCGGTTCCATCGCGGAGCTCTCATCCGCGAATACGCCTGGCCGATCGCGCTCAAGTTTGAGCCCGTATCGGAAATGCATAACGCCAGATTTGAGGAGCTCCTCCGGCGCGGCTACGTGCACGGCGACGGTTCCCTCAAGATGCGGCGGCGGTTCGAGGCGGGAAGCCTTTTTCTGCTCGCGTCCGCGTACTCTCACATCGAACTGGTGGATTCTGAACGGAACGTCCGTGATGACCTTCTGGAGTTCATGGATTTCCTCTCATCAAAGCTCTTCCTCCCGGACAGCGAGGAGATCACCGTCTGGACGAAGCATAATCCTCGTAAGCATTTTCGGGTCGATGGCGTCACGATCAACACGAATCTGTGGAGGCGTTCCCGGTACGTCCGGGAGAACGAAGTCGTCTGTCGACTCCTGTCCGACGGAACGTACGTCATCTTCCTCGATCGCGGCAAGCTGACGTTCGACACCATCCTGAAGACGGGAAAGCAGGTGATCAATCACGAATCAGGATCCAAGAAGGATCCGTATCACATCCGGGACCGTCGAGGCATGAGACTTGTCTTTCCTACCTGGAATGACGCCGACCGGTTCGCAACCAGACTCGAGCAGCTCATCACCAGCTTCGGAGGGAGCTTCCTTCGTCGGAAATCCAACATCGAAGGCAATGGCCGTATGGAGCAGGAGAACCGGCACTCCAGCCCGGACTTCAAGGCGATCAAATGCGCCGTGGTCTGGGAAGGGAAATCGCTCGAGATCCTCCTCATGGCGTTCGAGGAGTATTTCACAAGCACGCTCTCGACTGGGAACGCCAACCACGAACTGTATCGGTTGGGTCAGCTTCTGGACGTGTATTTTCCTTCCATGTTATTTCCGGCCGAGGTGTACCGCTCGGTCCGATCTTGGAAGAATCTGGCGATCAGGCGTCTTCTGATCGATTACCAGGTTAGCCGTCTCGGTTGGCGCACTGGCCACCGTTCTTGAGACCTTCGGGTCTCTTTTCTTTTGCCTCATGTTGTCGAAACCATTAAAGTCGTAGAAAATAGAGACGAACCTTGTCCGATTCCTAATCCCTTCTGCCTATGCCTGCCTCCAAATACCTCGTCGACTACGATTCCATGCCGATTGAATTCGTGAGCGGGGAAGGGTGTCATCTCATCGATGCCAAGGGCCGGAAGTACCTCGACTTCATCGGGAGCTGGTGCACCTCCACCGTTGGCTGGAAGCATCCCGGCATGGCTGAGGCGATCACGGCCCAGGGTCGGGAGGGATTCGCGATTCCCCCGATTTTCCGCCATCCGCGGCAGGAAGCGTTTGCCAAGCGATTGGCCAAGCTCGCTCCCGGCAAGCTGATGCGCTCCTTCCGCTGCACGAGCGGCTCGGAGGCTGTGGACTTCGCGATCCGCGCGGCCCGGGCGGCCACCGGCAAGCCGACGATCGTCACGATCGACGGGGTGTGGCACGGGCACACCTACGGCGCTGCGGCGCTTGGGAACGCGCAGGTGAAAAAGATGGGTCCCGAGCTCTCTGGATTCGTGAAACTGCCCATGCCAAGGACGCCGAAGCAGGCGCACGACGTGCTAGACACGTTCGAAACGCTCGCGAAAAAGCGGAAGGACATCGCCGCCTTCATGAGCGAGCCCGTCTGGACCAACGCGGGCTGCATCATCCCTCCGGACGGATTTTATCCGGCCGTGCAGGACATCTGTCGTCGGCACAACATCCTGCTCGTCATGGACGAGGTCGCGACCTGCATGGGCCGCTGCGGGAAGCTGTTCGCGAGCGAGCTCTGGGGACTGGAGCCCGACATCCTCTGCCTCGGCAAGTCGTTCACCGGCGGGTATGCCACGATGGCGGCCGCGCTCGTCACCGAAGACGTGTTCAAGAAGGCCAAGGGCATCCCCGCGTATTCCACGTTCGGCTGGCTGGTGCAGGATTTGGCAGCCGTCGAAAAGAACGTCGACCTCATCGTATCCCAACGGCTGGATCGGAATGCCGCGGACGTTGGTGCATTCCTCCTGGAAGAGCTCAAATCCCTTGAGGCGCTGAAGAAGGTGAAGGAAGTCCGTGGAATCGGGATGGTCTTTGCCATCGAATTCCGCCTGCCGATCGCGCCGCTCGTCGCCCTGCACTGCTGCCGACAAGGACTTCTTGTCGCGTTCACGGATTCCAAGACTCTGTTCTTCTCGCCGCCGCTCATCCTCGACCGCGCGCTCGCGAAGAAGGGAGCGGATATCTTGAAGCGCGTTTGCGGTCTTTAATTCCGCGGAGCCTCCCCTTCGCCCCTCCCCTCCCCCCTCCTTGGATAAGGAGGGGAATCCGGTCCGGAACGCGTGTCCCCCTTTCCAAGGGGGACTTCAGGGGGTTGCTGCCGTCGCTCGGATTCGTATTTCGCCCCTCAATCGTCCCTCCGGCTATCCACAGAGAAAGCGTAAAGTGATATACTCTCCTTAATCATTCAGGACGCACCCATTTTTTCTTTTCCGTATGCCAAAGACTGGAGGAGGTGAGGGACCGGTGAAGAAGCCCAGGCGGAAAGCGGCGCCGAGGAAGGCCGTGGCTCCGAGGGTCGAGAACGAGGAGATTGTTGCGGCCCCCCTGCCGCCTCCCGTTCCTCCCTCGCTGCGTCTGTACCGGCGCATTGCCGGCGCGTTCGTGCTTCTCGTGGCCGTCGTGCTTGCTGTCGTGCTTCTCGTGTCGACGGCTCGTGCCACCATTCGGATCGTCCCGCAGCCCCAGACCGTCGAGGCCGCGTTCCTCGTCGACGTGGTTCCCGTGGCCGCGACGGAAGGCAAGGTGCGGGGCACGGTCCTTCAGAAGACCTTCGAGCAGGCCAAGGAGTTCGAGGTCGCGGGCGGGGAGAAGAAGGAAGTTCTCGGCAAGGCCGGGGGAACGGTCACGCTCGTCAACGAGTCATCCCGCTCCCAGCCGCTCGTTGCGACTACCCGCCTCCTCAGCTCGACGGGCGTTCTGTTCCGTCTTGACTCCACGGTCACCGTTCCCGCGGGAGGAAAGGTCGAGGCTGTCGTGCATGCCGACCAGGAAGGGCAGACCGGCGACATTGCTGCCGACCGCTTCACGATTCCTGGTCTCTCGACCGCGCTCCAGACCAGCATCTACGCGACGAGCGCGGCGCCCATGACGGGCGGCCGCCGCCTCGTGTCGGTCGTCACGCAGGAGGAGCTCGACCGCGCGGCCGGGGAGCTCGAGGTGCTCATGTTCGAGCGCGCCAAGGAGGAACTCCGCGCCGAAGCGAAACAGGATGGCACAGCCTACGGCGAAGCGTTCTCGAAGACGGTCGTTCAGAAGGCCTCCGACACCGTTCCTGGCACCGAACAGGACCGCTTTACCGTATCGCTGTCCCTCCAGGTCACGGGCGTCTTTTATCGCGAGGAGGACCTTAGGCAGCTGGCCGAACTCAAGCTGTTTGAGGCCCTGACCGACGGATTCGAGCTGGCTTCCCCCTCGGCGCAGGGCGTCGAAACCAGCGTCCAGGAGGTGCGCGCGATTTCCGAAACCGAGCGCGAGGCCCGCCTCCGTGTCGAGCTGAAAGCCGTGTCTGTTCTCGCTGCCACTCATCCCGCCTTGTCCAAGGACGCTCTCGTCGGCCAGTCTCTCCAGGAGGTTAAAGACCATTTCCTGCAGGCAGGCGTCGCCAAGAACGTCACGATCGAGGTCTTCCCCCCATGGATGGGAAAGATCCCGGCGCTCCAGGATCATGTCGACATCGTGATCCAGAAACTGTCCGCACTCTAACGATTCTGTAAAAGACTCCATATTCCCGTGGAGTTTTTTTTTGGTTCCGTCTGGAACTGCTTGACGATTTTCGTGGGCGTATTATGATTGGCTTGTCGCTGAGAAGAAGGACACATGCGGATCGAAACGCGTTTTGAGAGACCCGGGGTCGCGGCTGAGAACCCTGGGACGACGTTGATCCGAATACCGCCTTTGGAGCGAAGCGGCCCGCATGGGCAAAAGCGAGAGGCCTTCTCCGGAGACAACGGACAAGGCAATTCGGGTGGAACCGTCCTGGCGCCGAGCCGGGGCCCCGAACTTCACGAATACAACGTGGAGTTTTTTATTTCTGAGAGACGATTCTGGGTGAGATGCGAGTCCGACAGCAACCCCTCCTAGCCTCCCCCTCGGCAAAGACGCCGGCAACCTCCCCTACCCCCTCCTTGGTAAGGAGGGGAAACCGCTTCGGAACACGTGTCCCCCTTATCCAAGGGGGACTTCAGGGGGTTGCCGGAGTGTTTCTTTGGCGACGAGTCAACTCTATCCAGAAGTCCACATAGAAAATCCAAAACCTAACGGCCTAATCCCTAACAGCCTAACCCCCCTACACTTATGTCTCCCGAACAGCTCGAACACCGCCGCCATTCACTTGCCCACCTGCTTGCTGCTGCCGTCATGGAGCTGTGGCCTGACGCGAAGAGGACGATTGGTCCCGCGATCGACGACGGATTCTATTTTGACTTTGAATTTTCGCATCCCATTTCCGAAGAGGACCTGCCGAAGATCGAGGCGAAGATGCGGGAGATCCTCCCGACCTGGACCGCGTTTGAGCGCCATGAGCTTTCGCCCGAAGACGCGAAGAAGGAATACCCCGGCAATCCCTACAAACATGAGCTCATCGACCAGTTCGCAGCCGAGGGGCAGACGCTGACGTTCTACAAGTCGGGCACCTACTGGGACCTGTGCCGTGGTGGGCACGCGGAAGGGATCGCGGACGTTGATCCGGGTTCCTTCAAGCTGACCAAGGTCGCGGGCGCGTACTGGCGCGGGGATGAGAAGAACCCGATGCTGATCCGCATTTACGCGATTGCGTTCGAGACGGCCGCGGAGGTCGAGAAGCATCTCGTCATGCTCGAAGAGGCGCGCAAGCGCGACCACCGCAAGCTCGGAGTTGAGCTCGACCTGTTCGCGTTCTCGCCCCTCGTTGGTCCCGGCCTGCCGCTCTTCACCCCCCGCGGAACGATCCTCCGCGAGCAGCTGGTGGCGTTCGTGTGGTCGCTTATGAAGCCTTACGGGTACGCGCGCGTGAACATTCCGCACATGGCCAAGAGTGACCTCTACAAGACGAGTGGTCACTGGGACAAGTTTTCGGACGATATTTTCCACGTCTCGAGCAAGAAGACCGAGGAAGCGTTCGTCCTGAAGCCCATGAACTGCCCCCACCACACCCAGATCTACGCCTCGCGCGTCCGAAGCTACCGCGACCTGCCGCTCCGTTTCAGCGAGGTCACGACCGTGTACCGCGACGAGAACACGGGGCAGCTTCAGGGTTTGTCGCGCGTGCGCTCGATCACCCAGGACGACGCGCACGTGTTCTGCCGGATGGACCAGGTGAAGGACGAGGTCCGTGCCATCTACGACATCATCACGAAATTTTACGCCGCCTTCGGCATGCCGCTCCGCGTCCGCTTGTCCGTGAACGACCCTGAAAAGCCGGAGGCGTACCTCGGCGGGGCGGAGGTGTGGGACAAGGCGGTCGGAACCCTGAAGGAGCTCCTTGGCGAGCTCGGGCAGGAGTACTTCCTCGGGGTCGGGGAAGCCGCATTCTATGGCCCGAAGATTGACTTCATCGCGACCGACGCGATCGGCCGCGAGTGGCAGCTCGCGACTGCCCAGCTCGACTTCGTCCAGCCCGAGCGTTTCAGGCTCGAGTACATGGACGCCGACAACGCCACCAAGCGTCCCGTCATGATCCATCGGGCGATCCTCGGGTCCGTCGAGCGTTTCATCGGCATCATGATTGAACACTTCGCGGGCGCGTTTCCGGCCTGGCTCGCCCCGGTCCAGCTCCGGCTTACGACCGTGAGCCAGGACTTCGTCCCGTTCGCCCGCGCGCTCGCCGCCGAGGCCGAAGGCCACGGTCTCCGTGTCGAACTCGACGACTCCGACGAGAAGGTGGGGAAGAAGATCCGCAACGCCGCCCTGGCCAAGGTCCCCTGGACCGTCGTCGTGGGGGCAAAGGAGGCCGAAGGAGGAGAACTCCACGTGCGCGTCTTTGGGCAAGAGGAAGAGTGGGTTCTGTCGAAAAGGGAACTGTTCGAACGCCTCAAAACGGCAGCGTCGTTTCCCGTCGCGTGATCTTGTACGATCCCCCAAGCCGCTCGTTTTCCGGGCGGCTTTTTGGCATGCGTCGTTCCTGTGGATAGGTGTATGTATCTGAAGTGATCCTTTTCTGCTAACATAAAACAAATCTTACTTATTCCTCATACACACGTATGCGAATACAGGGTGTTTCCGACGTGATCGCCAAGCGGACGATACGCTTCCTCTCCGGGTTGTGTATTTTTTCGTTGGTTCTTCTTTCGGCTCCTGGACTTCCTGGTTCTGCTCCTGGTGTGGTACGTGCTACTGTTTTGTCCTCCCAGCCCACCTTTACGGTTTCCACGTGGAAGAATGGACAGACAAAGCTCGTGCTTGAGTTTGATCAGCCTGTGACAGGTTCGGGCGGCAGTGATTTAACCGCTGCGGATTTTAGCGTCTCCGGAACGGAATCCATTGCGATCGCCTCTGTGGATCACGTGGCCTACGAGGAGGAGGTCATTGTGACGTTGAGCAGCAACCTCAATTCCGCAAATGACGATTTTTCCCTTTCTTGCGTCGTCAGTTCGGTGTTGAACGAATCGGAAACCTCGTCTTGTTCGACGGCGGTCGCCGTTGGTGTGTATACGGCTCCCGAAGATACCGTCGGACCCAGCGTGACATTCGTCGATTTTGTGAATACGACGGAAGTGGCTGTCGAATTTGGTGAATTGATCAATGAAGCGACATTGGTGGCAGGGAATTTTACGCTCACGACAAGCGACCCCGCGGATAATTCGACGATTACCGAAACCGAAGCCTTCGATGCCGAGGGGATCCTTTTGACGGCCGATGGTGCCAACATCGGGTTCGGCGTAGGGAACAACGTCGCTATCGGAACAGGGGTGACGGATGTTGTGGGGAATGCCGCCATTGCCTCGACGGAAACTATTCTGCCTCTGCTCGTCGTGAGCGAAGTCCAGATCGCCTCGTCCACGAACCAGAAGGACGAGTTTATTGAGCTGTACAACCCTTCCGAATCCGATTTTGACATGGGAACCACGGGCTCCCAGACGCTCTTCCTCCACATCTGGGACGAAGACGCGGGGACGGATACCGAGCTTCCCTTGACGCTCTTCACGCATGCCATTCCTGCCGGCGGCTTTTATCTCATCGGAACAAGCCTGACGGACGTGGATGTTCCGCTGGATGCCACCTATTCCACCTCGGATGTGCAATTGCCAGCCAATGGAGCCGTGTATATCAGTTTGTCCGTGACGGACGATGCGGACGTTATTGACCTTGTCGGATGGAGTGCATCGACCCTGTCGGAAGGCGATTCTGTTACCGCTCCCGGGGCCGGTGCGTCCATCGAGCGCAAGGCCGAGGAGGATTCCACGGCTTCCTCTATGGCGGCGGGTGGAGATGACGAGTTTTCGGGAAATGCGGAAGACGAAGACGACAACGTGAACGATTTCGTTCTTCAGACGACGCCCGTCCCGCAATACAGCGGCTCCGCTATCGAGTTTGCGTCTGGGACCGGGTTCAATGGGGAAGGGGACAGCGAAGCTCCGGGGATCTATTACTCCTACCCCGACGAGAACAGCGAATTTATCAGCGAAGACTTGTCGATCATCTCCGTCGTGTTTGCGGAGACGATGGATGAGGAGACCTTGGACGAAACGAGCGTCCTTCTGGTTACGGAAACGGATTCCGTGACCAACTTGTGCGATGAGATTACGTATGATCCGTATTCGGCCTACGGTTCCTACTTGGAATGCGTGATCGCCGACAGCGCGCTTCCGCTCGACGCGGAGGAAACGTACACGTTTACGATTACGACGGACGCCGCGGACATCGCGGGCAATCCGCTTCTCGAAGCGTATGAGGTTTCGTTTTCCCCGACGGAGGGGTATTCGTACGAGTCCGACAGCGCGCCGCAGGTCTGGGGAAGCTACCCGTACGACGGGGATCCCGCGTTCGCGCCCAATTCGACGTACATGTACGTGTACTTCACGACCCCGATGGATACCACGACCCTCACCACGTCGAACGTGACGCTGCGGAACGAAACGGACGACGTGGACGTGACGCTCGGAACCATCACCCCGTTTACCAACTACTACGACAATGACGCGTTCTATATTGACGTTTCGGGAGTCACCTTCGCCCTTAGCGAGGAGTACACGCTCACGATCGGCGCCGGCGTGTCTTCAGCCGACGGCGTGCTCATGGAGGAAGACGAGGAGATTTTTTTCACGGTCGCCTCGGGAGAGGATACGACTCCTCCCGCGGTCATCGGCTCTTCGCCGGACAACGGAGCCACGGACGTCTTCGTCGGGAATGATTACGTTTCCATTTCCGTTGAGGATACCTTGGATTCTACGAGTGTCACCAACGAGACCGTCAAACTCCTTCAGGGAACGGACGAGATTCCCGTGACGGTTTCCTACAACGCGAGCTGGGGTCAGATTGAGATGATCATCGAAACACTCCTCGATCCCGAGACCATGTACGAAATCCAGTTGACGGCGGACCCGACAGAAGATGCGATCGCCGGCGTGACTGGGGACGCCCTAAGCGACACCGACGGGACGGCCGACGGCGTGTACCGCATTGCCTTTACGACCGGCGAAGGCGATACCGACGCGCCGGCCGTGCTATACGCAACCGCTACCCAGAGCAAGGTGTACGTGACGTATTCCGAGGGCATGAACGAGGACACGGCGACGGACGTCGATAACTATACCCTGGAGAGTCCCACGGGCACGGCCATCACCCTGTCTTCGTTGTCCGGAGCGACCGCCTCGTACGACTCGGAATACAATACGGTCACCCTTGAGGGTATTTCCCTCACCCCGGACGATACCTTTACCGTGACCGTCGCGAATGTCACCGATCGCTCCGGTAATGTCATTGATTCCGCCGAAGACACAGCCTCCGGAAAGGTCTATGACGAGGCGGAATACGATCCTGGTTCCACGTCCTATACCGGTGATTCCTGGGACATGCCCCATGGATTCGACGAGGAAACCTACGGTTATGTGTCGCAACCCAGCGCCTATCCGAGCAATGCCTTGGCAGGATTCGAATCGACCTATTACGTGTATGTGCCGATCACGGAACAGCTTCCTGCCGGCGATGATGGCGGCAGACTCATTATCACCTTCCCGGCTGGGACGGATGTGAGCGGCGCGGAGAACCCGGAGTTTAGCTGGACCAACACGGACGCGAACTTTGAGTCTCCTGGGACGCTTGAGGTGGATACGATCGTCACGGATCCGGACGCACGTACCGTGACAGTGACCTTTACCGAGGCGAGTCGTTGCGGAGAGGGGAATGACTTCCCCTGTACGGACGACACGACAGATGGACTTTCCGTTGAGATCGGCGGTATTGTGAATCCGACGACCCCGCGCGGATACGATACCGACGGTTACAGCATCGAAGTGCAGACAATGGACGATTCTACGCTCCTCGAGAGCTTCATCTCCTATCCCTATTACATCAGCGAGGCAGGAGACAACACGTTGACCCTCAACCTCACAGCCGAAGGGGCCGAGGAGGGAACCGTCACGATCGAAGCCTGGGGGTGGTCCACGGGTTCGTTCTCGTTTGAAAGCGGGGAGTTTAGCGGGGGTGAGGCGGAAGCTGTATTGGAAGGGGTTCCAAATGGAGATTACTACTTGTGGACCGCATCCATGCTCGATCTGGATGACGACGGGGAGGATGACTATGTCGGTGTCCAGACCCCTACGTATGTAACCGTGGATGATGAAGACGAGGAGGCAGACATGGAATTTGTGGATGTGGCATCCTTGGCCAGCATTACAGTGAACGTCACAGGTGCTACGGGAAAGAATGTTGACGTGACCGCCTACGGTCCGGGATATCTGAGCGAACAGATTGCATCGACAACCGGAGACGACGAGGTGACCCTGTACTTGCAGGACGGGGATTGGTGGGTTCAGGTGCAGCCCCATTATGACGATTCGGTGGGCTACGTGACACCGGATTACATCGCCCCGCAATCCGTTCTGGTTGAAGTAGACGAAGGAGAGGTGGAGGAGGACAGCGGGACTTCGGACGACGGGGTGGTCGAGATAGAACTGGCAGCGGCAGACCAGGAGATCGACTTCCTGGTGGTGGACGAGGCGGGGTTGCCGATTTCCGGCGCCTGGGTTTCTGTTTCGGATATCAACAACGGATTCTGGAGTTACGGTCAGACGACGATTGACGGCACCGTGTCATTGGCGGTGAACGATGGCTCGTTCCATGCCGACGTCTACGTGGAAGGGCTACCTCCTTCTCCATCCCATACCGTGATCGTTGAAGAGGACGGGGATATCTTCGTGGACGGTTCGAATGAACCGACGGAACTCGTGACATTGGTGGCACAGGTGCCGGACAATGCCATTTCCGGCACGGTCTCAGACGGGTCGAGTCCCGTCGCTGGCGCCTCGGTCTACGCCTTCTGTACAGACGGCTGCGTGGGTCAAACCAACAGTTGGTCCATGACCGACACGAACGGGACCTTTACCTTCTATGTCGACAACGGAACTTGGCAGGTAGGCGCCTACATTCCGGGCTACGGCCACGCCGAGGAGGAAACGGTCGTCATCGCGGACAACGACCAGTCGGGCGTGACCCTCGCGCCGGATCCGGACGCGACCTATTACACGATTTCCGGAACCGTGTGCGAAGCGGCCGACGGGGCCACGGACTGTTCCACGGGAACGCCCCTGTCCAACGTTTACCTCTACGCGTCGAGCGAGGAGACGGGTGCGGGATCGAACTATACCGTGACAGGCGAAGACGGAACGTATAGCATCCGCGTCCGAGCGGCGGATGGGTACCGTCTGGACGCCTGGAGTTCCGACCTTGGTTCCCTGATTGGGCTTTCCGACATCGACGCATCCGACGCCGACGTCACGGATGCGGACATTCTCGTGGTGGAACCATTTGAAGTTTCCCTGCGCGTCGTCGACGCGGACGGGGCCGCGCTGGTTCTGAACAACCTCTTCGGAGAAGCCGTCAACCAAGACACGGGAGGACGTGCGTACCTTTGGATCCAAGGCACGGACGCGACGAGTGTGAATCTGCCCCCCGGGGACTACGAGTTCCATCTCTGGAGTGATAAGGCGTATTTGGATGGAGATGACCTGAGTTCCGACAGCGTGGACACGGTTTATACAGACGGCGTCCTGACTGTGGATGGTGAAGAAGCTGTCGTCCTGCAAATCCCGGAATTGTTTACCCTAAGCGGCAGTGTGATGGACGCGGAAGCGAATCCTATCGTCAATGCCTGGGTGGAATTGGCAGCCATCGACGGGTTCATGCATGTCGGCGCCCAGACCGACACGGACGGGAATTACGCGATCGAAGTCGAGGAAGGAGATTATCAGGCCGTTGTCTACTATCCTGGATTCATCGCGGATCCCGCATTGGTCCAACTGACGGAAGACACGGAACAGAACTTCGTGGGCATGACCGCGAACCTGACGATCAGCGGTTCGGTCGATGTTGACGGCACGCCGGTTCCCTATGCCTACGTCATGGGAACGGACAGCGATGGCACCGTCGCGGGTGCCCAAGCTGATGCCGATGGAACATTCGAGCTGTGGGTGACCGACGAGACCTGGACGCTGGTTGCCTTCGGACACGGGTATGAGGAAAGTACGGGAGAGGAGGTCGAGGTCAGTGGGGAGGATGTCGCGGGTGTGACCCTCACACTTGGAGACCCGATCGAGCTGGCGGACCCCTCGTCGACCTCCATCACGCCCTCTTCCGGAGGGGTGGTTGAGGACGAGGATGCGGGGTTGAACCTCCTTATTCCCGAAAATGCGCTTGGAACCTCTTCGACCTCGAACGACACCGTCACTATTACCGAGACCAACAACGTGATCGATACGACCACGACCGAGGTGATTGGCAATGGCATCGAGGTTGAGGTGACCGATTCGACGGGTTCGGAAGTGAGCCAGTTCAACGACGATCTGACATTCACTTGGACGGTCACTGTGGAAGAGCTCGCGGAGGACGGGATTGACACGCAGGAGGAGGTGGACAGCCTTGATGTCTCCTACTACGATAGCTCCGGGGCCTGGATTGCCGGAGCCACAACGGTCACGTACTTCGACGACGCCGATCTCATCCTCGACGATCCGGAAGATGACTTGTCCGATGTCGATTACGTGGAATTCACGGCCTCGTTCGACCACGCAACGACCTTCGCACTGACGACGACTACCGACACCGTTTCTGAAGAGGAAGAGGAGGAAAGCGGCGGCGGAGGAGGTGGAGGCGGGGGTGGAGGCGGGGGCGGCAGCAGTTCGTCTTCGCCCACAACGACCACCACGCCGTCTTCGACCACTACCGATACGCAGGACACGTCTTCGGGGACGACATCAACGGATATTTCTACAGAGACGGATGAAGGCACGACGACCAGCGATACCCAAGTGGCTCAGATCTTGAAGGAAGCCAAGGAGGCACTCCTGGCAAATGCTCCGGAACTCGCGAAACAGCTTGAGGTCAAGCGTGATAGCCTGAAGGAGTATGCCGCTCTGCAGCGCCTCATCAAGATGACGGGCGGATCTCTGCCCTCCGATCTCACCGACCATCGGGCACTGGTCAACTTTGTCACCTATGGCACGAGTCTGACACAGAAGATGGGCGAGGGAGAACGCGCGGGCGTCGTCAACAGCTTCAAGAGTGCCTTCGGACGTCTGCCTGCAAGCGATGCAGACTGGGCCGACGTCATGAAGATCGCCCTTGGCCGTTGGCCGACCCAGCGTTCGACGACCGCCGAGGACAAGGCGAAGAACATGTTTTACACCATCTATCTGCGCCACCCGAACATGGAAAACGCGCGCGATAACGCCGCGGTCACGATCATGACCTACGGCCTCCGCCCCGGAAAACGCAATCTCGCTTCCGAGGCGCTCGCGATCGGCTTTTACAAGGACATCCTTGGTCGCACGCCCACCTCGGCTCCCGACTGGGACACGGTGCGCGCCATCGCCTACTCAGGCGCCACCCGTTAATTCGTTATCAGTCAAAATCTCCGCTTTCCAGGCGGAGATTTTGGGTATGTCCGGATGCGTGACAAGGCGGGAGACGAGTGCTATGATCGTTCCGCTATGAAACGCTTGGGAAAGGGAAAAATCATCGGAATTGTTCTCATTTTGGCTTTGATCGGCGGCGTCGGCTACGCGGCGTTTTTTCGCAAGCCGCCGGTTTCGACGTTCACGACGGCTGTCGCGGAGCGTGGAGCGCTCGTGCAGACCGTGGAGGCGACGGGGGAACTGGCTTCGATCGACGAGGTCGCGTTGTCGTTCGAGCAAGGAGGGCGCGTGGGAGGCCTGTTCGTCGAAGTCGGGGACGCAGTCGAACGCGGCGATCTCCTCGCCGTGATCGGGACCGCGGAGCTCGCAGCCGACGTGTCACGAGTCGCGTATGCCCTTCAGGCCGCCGAGGGGGTTCTGGCCCAGAAGAAGGCAGGCTCGAGCGCAGAGGCGGTGGTTGTCTCGGAAGCCGCCGTCGGTGTGGCAGAAGCCGGCTTGTTCGCTGCCGAAACCGATCTCGCGGCCGCGCAGGCCGATGTGAACCACATTCGTCTGACAGGCGAGGCCAAGGTCGCGTCGTCCCAAGTCTCGGTGCAGACCGCGGCCGACGCGCTGGAGCATGTCCAGGCGGAGCGCGTCCGCGCCGAGGAAGAGACGCGCCAGGACCTGGCGAACGTCTTTCGGTCAAACGCGATCGCAGTTCGGAGCGCGTTGTCGGACGCGGACGAGGTGCTCGGCGTCGACAACGCACTTGCCAACGACGACTTCGAGGACGTCTTGTCGATTCTGGACGAGCAGGCGCTTGTCTCGGCGACGAATGCCTACGAGGAAGCCGCTCGGTCCCGTGACCGCGCCGAGCAGGCCGTCGCTGTCCTTCCCGCAGCGCCCACCGATGCGGAGCTGGACGCAGCCGAACCGTTCGTCCTCAAGGCCCTGTCGGACGCGGCCCTGACGCTCCTCTACACGCGCCAGGCGCTCGACGCCACGACCATCGACAACGCGTCGTTCAGTTTCAGCGACCTGTCTGCCTTGAAGGCGAAGATCGACGCCGCTCGCGAGAGCATCCAGGCCGAGCAGGAGCAGTTGGACGCGCAGAACCAGAAGATGGACGCCTTGGCCGTGAGCTCTGCCGCCGACGAAGACGCAGCCGCGGACGCCTTGGCTGAAGCACATGCAGCGCTCGCAAGCGCGGAAGCCGACCTGGCGCGTCAGACCGCCTCTGGCGAGGCGGCGGTCGCGACGGCCGCGGCGGCGGTCGCGACGCGCGAGGCGGACGTGGCGCAGGCCGAGGCTGCGCTCGCCGAAGTGGAGGCGGGTCCGCGCGCCGTCGACCTCGCCCCGTTTCAGGCCGACGTCTCTCGCGTCCGTGCGGAGCTTTCGTCCGCCGAGGCGCGCCTGGCAAAAGCCGAAATCCGCTCCCCGATCGCGGGACGCGTGACAGAGGTCGCGCTTGAGGTTGGTGAGCAGGCGTCGCCTGGCGCGGCCGTCCTCGTCGTGCAGACGACTGAGGAGCAATTCCAAATCGCGGTTGACATCCCGGAATCGGACATCGCGAAAGTTGCCGTTGGCCAGACGGCGGAAATGACCTTTGACGCGTTCGGGGAGGACGTCCTCGCGGGCGGTACGGTCGCGCAGATTGATCCCGCGGAAAAGACGGTCGAAGGCATCGTGTTCTACGAGACGACTGTCTATCTCGACGATCTCCGTTCCGAATTAGGCCTCAAGCCCGGCATGACCGCCGACGTGACGATTCGGACGTCCGAGCGCCAGGACACCGTCATCGTTCCCCAGCGCGCGGTCCTCGAGCGCGAGGACGGAACCGCCTATGTGCGCCTCCCGCTCGACCCGGCGGCCGGAACCTACGAGAAGCGGAGCGTGACCATGGGGCTCCGCGGCGACGGGGGCCTCGTGGAAATCATCGAGGGCCTCCGGGAAGGGGAGATGGTCATCCTTTCCATTCGGAAGCCGAGCTGACGCGGATATGCCTGACACGCCGCTTATTTCCCTCCGGGATGTCCGTAAACATTACGACAACGATGGCGTTCGGACCTCGGTCCTCCACGGCGTGACGTTCGACATCCGCGCGGGCGAGTTCGTGGCACTCATGGGCCCCTCGGGATCGGGCAAGTCGACCCTTATGCACATCCTCGGGTTCCTCGACCGCATCAGCGAGGGCGCCTACCTCTTCCGCGGCAAGGACGTGTCCGACCTCTCCGACGACGACCGCGCCCATCTGCGTCACGACGAGATCGGCTTCGTGTTCCAGGCCTTCCACCTGCTTCCGAAATCCACTGTCCTCGATAACGTCACGCTTCCTATGGCGTACGGGCCGCTGTCCCCGGCCGAACGCCGGGAGCGGGCGAACCGCGCGCTCGCATCCGTCGGCCTCGGCCACCGGACGAACCACCTCTCGAACCAACTGTCGGGTGGGGAGCGTCAGCGGGTCGCAATTGCCCGCGCGCTCGCCAACAGCCCGTCCGTCATCTTCGCCGACGAACCGACGGGCAACCTCGATTCCAAGTCCGGCACCGACGTCCTGAACCTCCTCGGCCGCCTGAACGATGAGGGCCACACCGTCATCATGGTGACCCACGAGGTCGAGGCAGCCGAGCACGCGGCGCGCATCATCCGTATCCGCGACGGACTCGTGGTCTCCGACACCTCCGACCACGCCCGCCGCCGCGGCGTGTACGCCAAGTAACGTGAAATAGAGTTTCATAACATTTATTCCCTGAGCTTGTCGAAGGGGCGAGGTCGTGACCCGATGTGGATACGAGCCTTCGATCACCGCCGCAGGCGGGACCCCGCCAAAGGCGGTGGCCGGGCTCAGGCAATAAAGATTTTCTGTGCGCTTTCCCGACCTCTTCCAAACCGCCATCATTTCGCTCCGTCGGAACAAGTCGCGTTCCGTACTGACGATGCTTGGCATCGTGATTGGGATCGCCGCGGTGATCCTCATGCTTTCGATTGGTCAGAGCGCCCAGGGTCTCATCCTCGGGGAGGTCGCCGACCTTGGGTCGGACCTCCTGTTCGTCGAGCCGTCCGCGGGAGAGGGCAACTCCGGCCCCCCGAACCCCTTTACCGAGCAGACGCTCACGATGGACGACGTGGAGGCGCTGCGGACGAGTGGCCTGTTCGCCGACGTCTCTCCCATGGTCCTTTCGTCCGTTCCGGTCAGTCGGGGGGAGGAGAGCAAGTTTGCCCAGGTCATCGGGGTCAACGAGGGCTACCTCGCCGCGTTTCCCGCCGACATCGCGAACGGCCGTTTCATCGAGCAGGCGGACGTCGACGGGTACGCCCGGGTGGCGGTGCTCGGCAAGGAGATCGCCGAGGATCTGTTCGGCGACCAGGATCCCGTCGGCCGGGACATGAAGATCAAGCAGACGAGCGTCCGGGTGGTCGGCGTGTTTGCCAAGCAAGGAACCCGGTTTTTTCAGAACCTGGACGCCCGCGTGGCGGTCCCGGTCACGACTGCCCAGCGGCAGATCTTCGGCATCGACTACGTGAGTTTCATCTCGGTCCGCGCCAAGGGGGATGCGGAGGCTGCCCAGGAGGAGGTCGAGTGGATCCTGCGCGACGAGCACGGCATCGACAATCCGGAGGGGCTTCCCGAGAAGGATGACTTCATCGTGTCGACGCAGGTGGACGCCCTCGAGACCGTCGGCGTGATCGGTGGTGTGCTCACCATCCTCCTATCCGCGATCGCCGCCATCTCGCTCGTCGTGGGTGGCATTGGTATCATGAATATCATGCTCGTTTCCGTGACCGAGCGCACCAAGGAGATCGGGCTTCGCAAGGCCGTCGGAGCCACATACAAGGAAATCCTGCAACAGTTCCTTGTAGAGGCGGTCCTCCTTACCTTTTTCGGCGGGGTCGCCGGCGTCCTCCTCGGGGTCGGGGGCGCCTTCCTTTCGGCTGCGGCCGTCGCCCCCTACGTAGAAGGGTGGGAGGCGATCATTCCCGCGGAAGCCATTGTAATGGGCGTTGTCGTCGCCACCCTCATCGGCATCATCTTCGGAATTTACCCCGCCCGCCGCGCCGCCCGCCTGGACCCCATCGAGGCGTTGCGGTATGAATGATACGAAGAGACGATTGAGGGGCGAATTACGAATCCGTATGAATATGCGAATATGGATCGGTATGTTCTCCTCCCCTCGCCTGAGGGGAGGATGAAGGAGGGGTCACACTTTTTTCAAAAATGCCACATATGCTTCATAAAAAAATACCAGTCGTTTTCATCGTCGCTCTGGCCCTTACCTCGGTCGCGCTGCTCATCGTTATCGCCACTACTCTCAGGCCGCGTTCTGAGATACGACCGCAGCGATTCGGAGATCGGGATGGGGTTGAGGAACCGAAGGTTGTTGAACCGTATGTCCTAAACGAAGGTTCTCCGGAAAGCGAAGAAAACGGACTCTCGCAAGAGACGTCCAACGATTCCGTCACCGTCGTTTCCGCCGCATTTGGGGACGAGATGCGGTTTGATACCATCCCCAATTAACCACTAGCTAATTCTGTCCAACCGTGTACACTGGCAGGGTATGGCATCCATCCTTGTTAAGAATCACGAGACTGTCGAATCCCTCCGAGAAAAGATCAAAAAGGCGTCTGACGAAGCATTCAAG
>JACQWJ010000011.1 GCA_016209325.1 Candidatus Uhrbacteria bacterium | reverse complement strand
GATCCAAGTCTGGTACTCATTCGGAGAAGCCATGAACTGGAGGTAAAAGGGGTCCGTTCTTGATGCTCCCACACAAAAACAAGCCTTTCTTTCTGAGAGGCTTGTTTTTTCTATGCACACCGTAGACTGCATACCATAGACTTGCGGAATTACCTGTTCAGGAATACCATAATGCCTGTTTTTAAAGCGTTCTATGTATCTTGCAGAACTGTGGCGATTGCTGTTTCTGGGGCCTCGGGTGACCGAAGCGAAGGAACGGTTTGTCAATCCGAAGGACGCCTCGCTTGAGGCGGTTGGGGAGGAACTGAAGACTGTTGTGCGTCGTCTGTATGGAGGGCGCTCGCTGCGGATTCGGGCGGTAGACGGAGGATCTGCGAACGGGGAAGAGATTGAGCTGACGGCGCTCAACAATGCCTATTACGACATCGACCGGTTCGGGCTCAGTTTCGTGGCCTCGCCGCGGCATGCCGACATGCTGTTCGTGTCGGGTCCCGTGACGCGCAACCTTGAGCGCGCGGTGAAGACCACCTACGAAGCCGCGCCCCAGCCCTGCATGGTGGTGGCCGTGGGCGACGGCGCGTGCACAGGCGGCATCTGGAAGGACTCGTACGCCGTCGTTGGACCTGTCGAATCCGTTATTCCCGTCCACGTGCGCATTCCAGGAGACCCCCCGACGCCGACCGCTATCCTTCAGGGGGTGCTCCACGCGCTGAGCCAGTCCCGTGTCTAAATATGATGATGCCTATGGATCCCGCCTTCCTTTCGTTCGCGATCCTTGCCAGTCTCGCCGGCACCGTTTTTGCGGCCCTGGTCGCACTGCTCGGTGTCCGCGCCCATCATTTTGCCCATATCCTCCTCGCTTTCTCGGGCGCCGTCGGCGCCGTGGCGAGCATCGCCTTCGTCGTCCAGGACTTTGAGGTGCTTGAGATCGCCTCGGTCCGACTTTTCTTCGGAATGACCTTCGCGCTCGACGTGTTTTCCGCGATCTTCTTCGCCATCGTCGGGCTCGTGTCCTGTCTGTGCTCCGTATATGCCATCGCGTATGTGCGTCAGAGCCATGAGGGCTATCACATTGCGAGCCTGAATGCGGCCACTGCGCTGTTCGTCCTTGGCATGCAAGGGGTACTGCTTTCCACGAACGTCCTCGGATTCATGGCGTTCTGGGAGCTCATGTCCATCACCTCGTTCTTCCTTGTCATGGCCGACCGCAAGCCAGCTTCGATAAAGGCCGCCCTGTTCTACTTCGTGATGACGCATCTCGGCGCGGCCGCCATCCTTACTGGCTTCTTTGTGCTGGCACAAGGAACGATTCTGGCTGATTTTCGAACGCTGGCGTTTTCAGCCCAGGTCATTCCGGCTCCCGCGCTCGCGCTGACCTTCTTTCTTTTCCTCTTCGGCTTCGGATCGAAGGCGGGCCTCGTGCCGTTCCACGCCTGGCTTCCGGAGGCTCACCCGCAAGCTCCAAGCCACATTTCGGCCCTCATGTCGGGGGTCATGTTGAAGGTCGCGGTGTACGGATTCCTGCGCATGATGCTCTTCCTTATTCCCTCGCTGCCGGCCACCTTCGGACTGGTCATCATTGGCCTGGGTCTTGCGTCCGCCATCTTCGGAGCCTTGTACGCGGTGATCGAGCGCGACATCAAGCGTGTGCTTGCGTTCAGCAGTATCGAGAACATCGGCATCATCTTCACTATGATTGGTGTCGGTGCGTACGCTTTCGCCAACCGCCTTCCGGGGTTGCTAGTGGTCGCGCTCCTGGCCGCCGTTTTTCACTGCGTCAGCCACGCGCTTTTCAAGTCGGGACTCTTTCTGGCGGCCGGGGCCATCGTGCACGCGACGGGCACTCGGAGCCTTGAGCGCATGGGAGGTCTGGCCAAGCGTATGCCGCTTCTTTCTGGAGCCTTCCTAGTTCTCGCGTTGTCCGCGGCCGCGTTGCCGCCCTTTGGCCCCTTCTACGGGGAATGGATGTTCCTGCAGAGTCTGGTGCAATCTCTGGCGGCTCCCACGGATGGAGCTGTGACCGGTGTCCTCGTGCTCGTGCTGTTCGCGGTGGTTCTCGCAAGCGCCCTGGCCATCTTCGCCATGGTCAAGCTGTTCGGCATCGCGACCCTTGGCGCTCCCCGGAGTGAAGCGGCCGAGAAGGCCGTAGAGCCGCCTGCCTCCATGAACGCTCCCATCCTTCTTTTGGCCCTACTTCTCGCGTGGATGGGCGTATTCGCCCCGGCCCTCGTGTCGCTGGTCGGCGGAAAAGACCTGGTGAGCGCGGCCAACCGTCTGCCAGCAATCGAAATCGTCGGTATCCGCCCGGATGCGAGTTTGGTTGTTCCGGCCGCTGTATTCCTCGGACTGTTGGCATGCCTCGGACTCGTATTCCTGCTGCGTCGTCTGCTTTCCGACGCCAAGCGCGAGCGCTCCTATCACACCTGGAACTGCGGGCAGCCGATTGACGCCAGCATGGAGTACACAGCGACGGCGTTTTCTGCGCCGATCCGTTTTTTCTTCCGCTTCTTGCTGCGCACCAAAAACACCGTCGTCGCGATCCCGGTCGTTGCCACCAATCCCTGGATTTGTCGCCGTGAACTTTTTTTGAATCTACGTTCTGTCTGGATGGATTATGGCTACCTTCCGATCGCGCGGACATGTCTGCGTGCGGCTTCCATTGTTCGACGCGTGCAGAGTGGATCGGTCCAGTTGTACGTTGCGTTCATCTTCCTGGCTTTGCTTGTGACCTTGGTTATCGCCCTATGAGCCCTCTTCTTTTGACTGTGATCCAAGCAGTTCTCGTCCTCGGCCTCGCCCCGCTTACGGTCGGCCTGGTACGTTGGTTCAAGGCGCGCCTCCAAGGTCGGCAGGGAGCCGTCCCCTGGCTTCCGTATGTTGCCCTGGCCACCATGCTCCGCCGTGAGATGGTAATTTCCGAGAGTACCTCCTGGGTATTTCGCCTCGTGCCGTTCGTCGTGTGCGCCACGGGCGTCTTTCTCGTCCTCATCCTACCGCTCGTCTCGACGGGGAGCGCTCTGTCCGCTTACAGTCATTTCATGCTGGTAGCCGGCGTCCTCGCGTTAGGCTCGGTTTTTCTCGTACTGGGAGGACTCGATAGCGCGAGTGCCTTTGGCGGCATGGGATCGAGCCGCGAGATGACGATTGCATCCCTGGTCGAGCCGGCCGTGTTTGCCGTCTTTGCCGCCTTTGCGGTCGCGAGCGGCCATGCCACCATCGACGGCATGGTCCAGACCGGAGGCGCGGCGCTCCTCGTTACACCCGCGCTCCTTTTCAGCCTGATCGCGCTCGTCCTGATCGCCCTTGCCGAAAACGCGCGCTATCCGGTCGACAATCCGGCGACACACCTCGAACTCACGATGGTCCACGAGGCCATGGTGCTCGAGTACTCGGGCCCGTACCTTGCAATGGTCGAATACGCCTCCGCCCTGCGTCTGACAGTGTTCCTTCTCCTGCTTGCCAACTTCACAGTTCCGACGTCATTTCTCTTCCATCCCAGCGCATGGCAGACGGGAGCGACGGCCGCGGTTCTCGTAGGAACCTTCCTGAAGCTCCTCCTGGGCTCGTTCCTCCTCGCCCTGCTCGAGACCTCGATCGTGAAGATGCGCTTTTACCGCATGCAGGAATACCTGTCCCTCGCGTTCGTGATCGCGTTGGCCGGACTCCTGCTCACCCTCTTCCTATGATAGCCACACTTGCGGTCCTCGAGCCCCTGTTTGCCGTTGTCTTTCTCTTTGCCTCGGTTCTCGCCATGCCCACCTTCCGCGTCAAGAGCCTGCTTCGCCTGTATGCCTGCTCCTCAATCGCGCTCGCCCTCCTGATCTTCAGTTTTGCCGTCAGGGATGCGTCCGGACATCTGTACCCCCTTGCGCTCGGGACGCTGTTCGTCAAAGGATTGGTCATCCCGGCGCTGCTTACGAACGCGATCCGCCGCTCGGGTGCTTCCGAACGCCTGCAGTCCTCCCTGCGCGCAGCGCCCAGTCTGTTCGTCACCGTCGCGGCCCTGCTCGTGACCGCCCTTCTCATCCAGCACCTGCCCTTCGCTGCCTCGGCTGCCTCCGCGCATGTCCTCTACCTCTCGATCGCCGTGGCCTTCGCGGGTATCCTCATGATGGTCCTTCGCCGGGATGTTTTCTCGCAGATGGTGGGGTTCCTGTTCATCGAGAACGGAATCGCCGCCTTTTCGCTCGCAACGATCGTCGTGATCCCCGTCGCGATCGAGGTGGGCATCTTCTCGATCGTGCTCCTCGCGGTCAGCATGATGGCTCTCCTCAGCCACAAGGTACAGGAGCTCTACGGCACGTCCGACACGGCCAGCCTTCGCGAATTGACTGACTAAAGTATGCATTTGACGCTTGCGTTTCTCGCCCTGCTTGCGACACCCCTCTTCTCCTGGCTGCCCGTCGTGCCGGTTAAGGCTGTTCGCGGTCTTGGTGTTCTCGCGGCCTCCGTGGCGGCCGGATTCGTCTGGACGACCGCCTTCCCGGTCCTCCTGGGTCGCGTCGAGATGCGGTCCTTGGGAATTTGGTTTGTCGACCCCATGTCCGCCCTCGTCGCGTCGCTTATTGTCCTCGTTTACCTCGCGACCGCCGTCGTCAGCGTCCGCTACCTCGGCCACGAGCGCCATGAGAGGCTCGTCACGGACCGTCAGGTCCGCCTCTACTACGTCATGATGCACCTGTTCGCGTTCGCGATGCTCGTGACCGCGCTCGCCAACCACCTCGGCGTCATCTGGTTCGGGCTCGAAGCTACCACGCTCGCAACGACCTGTCTCGTGGCTTTTTACGCCAAGGATGGTGCCCTTGAGGCCGCGTGGAAGTACATCCTGCTTTGCTCGACTGGTATCGCGCTCGGCCTTGTGGGCATCCTCATGGTTGGTCACGCGGCGGCCGTAGGAGGGCTGCAGCACGCCGACTTCCTCTACCTCGACACACTCCGAATGCACGCCTCCTCCCTGTCTCCAGACATCATGCGCTGGGCCTTCGTCTTCGTGTTTGTCGGCATTGGCACGAAGGTTGGGTTCGTCCCCCTCCACACCTGGTTGCCGGACGCCCACAGCAAGACGCCCTCCCCGATTTCCGCCATGCTGTCGGGCATCCTCCTGAACGTGGCGTTCGTGACGATCCTCCGCTTCAAGGGCGTCACCGACCTGGCGCTTGGCGGCACGGAATGGACGGAGAAGTTCTTCCTCGTCTTCGGCATCCTCTCAGTGCTCCTGCCCGGCTTCATCCTGCTCATCCAGCGCAACTACAAGCGCATGCTGGCCTACTCAAGCATCGAGCACATGGGGCTCCTCGCCTTCTCCGTCGGTCTTGGTCCCCTTGGGCTTGTGCCAGCCGTCATGCATATGGTGGGCCATACGCTCGCCAAGTCCGCCCTCTTCTTCGGTGCGGGGGAGATTCTGCTCCGCTGGAAGACCACCAAGCTCGACCATCTTCCGGCGGTGTTCACGCACGCTCCGCGTACGGCCGTCCTGTTTCTCCTCGCCATCCTCGGTATCCTAGCCATGCCTGGTTCGACCCTGTTTGCGAGCGAATACCTCATGGTCGGCTACGGCATCAACACGCACCTGGTTTCGACGCTCATCGTCCTGCTTGGCTTGAGCCTGGTCGCGGTCGGAATGATGCGCCATACCCTTGCCCTCCTGTTTGAGGGCGCGCCCGCCGCCACGGAAGTGCCTCCCGCGGTGGAGTCGGTCCGCGAGCCGTGGACCCTCACTCATGCCGTCATGGCGGGCGAGCTCGCACTCCTCGGCGCCGCCGGCGTCTTTTTCCTCCTTCCATCGGGCCTCGCATTCGCGACGCGCGTTGCTCAGTCCATTTCCTCTGTTGCTCTATGAATATGAAGACCATGCATGCCGTTTTGGAAGCTGTCGGACGCCAGCCTACCTTCGCCTCGGTCGACACCACCTGGATCCGCGTGGAGCGGGAAGCGTTCGCGCCGCTCGTCCATGTGCTCGTCCATGAGCACAACCTTCCACTCTCCCTTCTGTTCGGCACCGATGATCGCAGAGAAAGGAAAGGATTCGGCATCCACGTCGTTCTGTCCCTTGACGAAGCGCACGAGTGGCTCGTCGTTTCCACCGAGGTTCCGGAAAGCGACCCTGCCTATCCTTCTGTCACGAGCTCCGTCATGGCCGCTCACTGGTATGAACGCCTCCTGTCCGACATGTTCGGCGTGACGCCCGCGGGCCATCCCGACCCCCGCCGCCTGGTCCATCACGAGAACGTCCCCCTCGGAACGCATCCGCTCCGCAAGGACTTCGCGTGGGACGCGAAGCTCTCGCACGACGACGTGCCGTACCCCATGCACCACGTGGCGGGGGAGGGGGTCTATGAGATTCCCGTCGGCCCCATCCACGCGGGGATCATCGAGCCGGGACACTTCCGCTTCAACGTGGCTGGCGAGCGCATCATCACGCTCGAAGGCAAGCTGTTCTTCACCCACAAGGGCGTGGAGAAGCTCCTGGAAGGGAGGACTCCCGACGAGGCCATGCCGTTCATCGAGCGCGTGTCGGACGACATGAGCCCCTCGCACGCTCTCGCCTTCTGCCTGGCCGTGGAGAAGCTCTGCGACGCGGAAGTGCCGCAGCAGGCCCGACTTGTTCGCACACTGTTGCACGAGCTCGAGCGTTTGACGATGCACATCCATGATCTCTCGAACATGGCTGGCATGGGAACGGGGTATTCCGTCGCGGCCGCCCAGGGATTCCGCGTGAAGGAGGACCTGGTCCGTCTGTCCGCCCGCCTGCTCGGTAACCGCTTCTGGCGCGGCGTCATCGTGCCGGGCGGCGTGGCTCGGACCCTGTTGTCCGAAGAGCGCGTGGACGTCGAAAAGACCGTCGCCTCGGTCTGCGCCGAAATGCACGCCCTCCTCAAGGTGTTCCTAGTCTCCGACGGCCTCCACGAGCGCCTGGAGACCACCGGCGTGCTCCCGCTCGAGACGGCCAAAGCCTACGGCGCGCTGGGACTCCCGGCCCGCGCCTCCGGCCTCGACCGCGACGTGCGCCGCGACCATCCGTACGCCGCCTATCTCGCGCCCGAGCTGTTGCCGCGCGTGGTCACCCAGAAGGCGGGAGACGTCTATGCGCGCTACCGCATGCGCGTCGAGGAACTGCAGACCACGGAGCAGGTGATTCAGAAGCTCCTACCCATGCTCTCGGCCGATGGCTTCCTTCGAATGGACTGTCAGCCGCGGGACGGTATGGCGCTCGGCGCCGTCGAGTCCTGGCGCGGCGAGATCCTGACGATCGTTCGCATCAAGGACGGCAAGATCGACCGCTGCTTCCCCCGCGACCCCTCCTTCTGCAACTGGGCCCTCTTCGGAGAGCTCGGTCCCGGTAACATCGTCCCGGACTTCCCGCTCTGCAACAAGTCGCTGAACCTGAGCTACTCGGGGACGGACCTTTAGATTCGAAAATAGGCGAGAGCAATTGCTTCTCGCCTATTTTTTCCTGATCATCCAGGTCTCGATCGTTCGTTCGCTAATAGGGATCCACTACCCGAATCGTTTTGCTTCTTGCCACTTCGTCGTGCGTACAGATCTTGAGCCAGATAACCCTGTTTGGTTCCCGTTCCACGAACACAATGCGTCGTTTGACGTCAAGACGGATTTCAAACAAGGGCGATCCGTATTTATCCTGCACGTTTTTCAGTTTCTTTTTTACCAAGGAAGGATAATTTGGAAATCGCTCCAGAATTCCTTCTGTTTGAAAAACAATTTTTTGGTTCGCGCCTCGCCTGTGTCAATTTCGCGCATGAGGGAGGCGATTACTTCCACCTGCATAGGAAGCGGTCACACCGAGTCGGCGAGAGCGATCAGTTCGGAAGTAAGCTTGGGATCATGGATGTCCACTTCCTCCGATTCACCGTTATCGATGAGAAGCGCCAGGTCCGGGTCGATGATGTCTCCCATCTGTTTGGTCAGAAGCCATGGCTGCTGTTGGTGTGAGATTGTTTCAAGAATCGTCGAAGACAACTTTCCATACGCATCCAGGACATTTCGTATATGTTCGATTTCTTCGGGGGCGAACGAAGCAATGTCGTACGGAACGTTAGCCTCAAGGATACCCGACCTGTTCGCATGCTTTTTCAACACTCCGTCTGTCATCATCTTTGAAAAGATTTCCTGATAGCCATCCACAACGGGTCCCATATCCGCCTTGGCGTACGCCACATCGGAAATAAAGCGCTCTTGGTCCTTGTAAAAGTAGAAGTCGATAAAATAAAGCATCTTGTTGAGCTTTTTCAGTCCACCCTCCCGATATGAGTCATGGGAAAGGATGTACAAGACCAAATTTTTGAATTTTTCGCTGTAGTTCAGCATAGAGAATACTCCTTTTCTCCCTTTTACCAAAAACGCGGGATCCCCTATAAATCTCGGTAAATGTCTTTACGATGGCGGATGCGGTGTAGAACGAGCATTGTCTTGGTAAATGAATAGACCAGTCGATGAGGACCGATGCGCACGCGCCACAATGCTGGTTCGAACCCATGTAGCTTTTTTCGCGCAATCGATGAGTCGATGGGATTCCTCCGAAGCCGTTTGATGATTTCATCTGTCTGAGAACGCACCTTCAACGAAATTTTTTTCAGGTCCTTTTCAAATTGGGGTGTTATCAACAGATCGCGCATACGGCCTCACCTGAGATCGGACAGACTCTCGATTTTTTTGACGTTCCCCTTTTTGACTTGCTTGAGGGACGTGCGCAGACCTCGTGTGAATTCCTGTTTGAAATTGTTCGTATCTTCCAGAATGCTTTCCACCAAATCCACCAACGCCGTACTCATCTTAAATACGCGTCGCAATTCCTTTTGGCCCACCGAGGCCTGACGTGTTTTTGTGCTTGCAAGAGGCATACAATTTGACTGTAACATTTCTCTTGTAATGCGTAAACTCGACATCCTGTTCAAAAGAAAAGCGCCCGCCGCCGGAGGACCCGGTGGGAGCGCGAGGAACGGCATCAGGATGTCGGGTCGACGTATATAAGGGGAGCGAAGTAGACGATTCCCACTCCGCTATTCGTGTTGTATTCAAGACACACGAACGTTTCCACACCGTGGTTGATCGTGGTGCCCTGCTGCTTGACCTCCTTCAACTCTGGCGGAATGAGCGGGATACCCCACTCCCGTTCCGTATGACTGTTCAGAGCGAATTGAAGGGTCGGGATGCCGAGCTCGACCGTTGCTCCGCAACTGAAGGGAAAATCCGCGGCGCGTTCCATCCCGTCGAGCCGGCAGGCCGTCGTTCGAATCACGGACAGCGGAATCGGGCCAGCGTCCTCCAGAGGGGTGGTGGAGAACCACTCGGGAAATCGGTTGACGAACTCGCGCCCCAGAGGACTGTCGAGATTCAGTAGAGCCAGTGCCCTCGTCATGTACGGATCGATCTGGCTCGAATCCGTAATTGCTTTCCAGTTTCGGTAAATCATCACCGTTCTCCAATGCCATGAAGGTGTTTTTGGATCAATGCAGACTGACTACTTTGGGAAGGTATCGGAAAGTATCTTCTTTGTCAAATAACATAAACTTACTTCTTACCGAAGAAAACTAAACTAAACCTCCCCGCTGATATATAATTCCCCCCGATATGGAAACCCTGCTCGACAACCTGAATCCCGAACAAATCCAGGCCGTCACGCATACGACGGGGCCGCTTATGATTATCGCCGGGGCGGGGACGGGGAAGACCACCGTGATTACGCGGCGCATCGGTTGGCTGATTCAGAACCAGGGAATAAAGCCGGAAAACATTCTGGCGCTGACCTTTACCGACAAGGCGGCAGCGGAGATGGAGGAGCGTGTTGATCTGCTCCTGCCGTACGGGTACGTGAACACGCAGATTTCGACGTTCCATGCTTTTTGCGAACAAGTGCTCCGGGATTACGGCGTCGAGATTGGGTTGCCGCGCGACTTCACCCTGGTCGACGAGCTCGACGCGTGGCTGCTCGTGCGGCAGTCGCTCGACCGGTTTGAACTCGATTATTACCGGCCGATGGGGAATCCCACGAAGTACATCAAGGCGCTTCTTCAGCACTTCTCGCGGGCCAAGGACGAGATGGTGTCGCCCGACGCGTACCTCGCGTACGCGGAATCGAAGAAGGCCAATCTCGACAGTGCCCAAGCGGACGACGAGGCGAATCTTGAGACGAAACGGTTGGAAGAGTTGGCACGCGCATACCACGTCTACCAGCAGATCCTGCGCGAGGAAGACGCTCTCGACTTCGGCGATCTTATTTTGGAGACGCTACGGCTGATCCGCGAGCGGCCGCATGTGCTGAACGCGCTCCGCGAGCGGTATCCCTATCTCCTCGTCGACGAGTTTCAGGACACGAATGGGGCTCAGTACGAGCTCATCAAGAAGCTTGCGGCGCCGCGGAACAACGTAACGGTGGTCGGCGACGACGACCAGGCGATCTACCGCTTCCGCGGCGCGTCCTTGGCGAATATCCTCGAGTTCGAGGGAGATTTTCCTGACGCAAAGAAGGTGGTGCTGGTCAGGAACTACCGCTCGGGACAGAAGATTCTGGACCGCGCCTACGCGTTTATTCAGGCCAACAACCCTAATCGCCTCGAAGGACGGCCGGCGGGAGACGGTTCCGCGCTGTCCAAGCGGCTCGTGTCGGAACGCGCGGAGGAGGGGCATGTCGAGCACCTGCATTTTTCGTCGCTTGTCGAGGAAGTTCGTGGGGTCGCTTCCAAGATTTTTGAGCTTCGCGCCACCCATCCAGACGCGACGTGGGGCGACTTCGGCGTGCTCGTGCGCGCCAACGGTTCCGCCGACGACTTCGTCCAGGTCTTTGAACGTTGCGGTATTCCGTATCAATTCATGGCCCTGCGCGGTCTGTATGCCAAAGGCGTCATCTTGGACCTGGTCGCGTTCGTACGGATCGTTGACGATCCGTACCACAGCCCCAGCCTCTACCGCGCGCTCGCCCACCCCCTCTTCGGCCTGACCCCGCACGCGCTCGTTACGCTCACCCACGAGGCCCACCGGCAGGGCAAGGCGCTGTACGACGTCTGCCGCTCGGTCCGCGCGATCTCCGGTGTCGACGAGCCGACCGCGCAGGCCGTCGAGACCCTCTTGTCCCTCCTCGACCGCCTGATCCAGGAGGCGAAGACGCGCACCGCCTCTGTGATGGTGGTCCGCGTGGCGCGTGAGAGCAAACTCGTCGCGCACGTGAACGGCCTGTCCGAAGCCCGGAAGCTCGAGGACTTTCGTTTCCTCCACCAATTCCATGAGCGGGCCAAGCGCTTCGACGCGCACGGACGCCATCCGACCCTGCGCGCCTTTCTGACCGAGCTCGGCCATGAGCGCGACGCGGGGGAGGAGGGTTCCCTGTCGCCCGACCGCGAGATCGGTCCCGACGCGGTCCGCATCATGACTGTGCACGGATCGAAGGGTCTCGAATTCCGTTTCGTGTTCGTCGTGAATCTCGTCGACCGTCGCTTTCCGACGTTCGAGCGACGGGACCCCATTCCGCTTCCGGCGGACCTCACGCAGCAGCGCCTGCCCGGGGGCGACGACCACCTGGAAGAGGAACGTCGGTTGTTTTACGTGGCCATCACGCGGGCCAAGGACGCGCTCTTCTTCACCTCCGCCGACGACTATGGTGGTGCGCGTAAGAAAAAATTGTCGCGTTTCCTCCATGAGCTTGACATTCAGGCTTCGGCGGCGGATCTTGTTTTCGATGTGGCGGATCCGTTTGCGGAAGAAACCGAGATGTCCGTTCCGACGTCTGACACGCCGGTTCCGTATGAACTGCCGCGACAGTTTAGTTTCACCCAGCTCCGAGCCTTTGAGACATGCCCCCTGCAGTACAAGTTCGCGCACATCCTGAAGATCCCTGTTTTTTCCACCTGGACCCAGTCGTACGGCAAGAGTATGCACGGCGCGCTCCAGGCCTGGTTTCAGCTGTGGATCGACCGGGAGGGCAAAAGCCAGGGAGGGCTATTTGAAACAACGCCACCGTCCTCCCCTGCCGCGTCCGTTCCCATGAACGCGCAGGAGCTCCTCGACCTGTTCGACAAAGCCTGGATCGACGAGTGGTACCCGAGCGAGCGTGAGCGCGACGCCTACAAAGCGAAGGGCAGGGAAGCGCTGAAGTCCTACGCAGCACTGCTTCGCACGGCTCCTCCCATACCGTTTGCCGTGGAGCAGGCGTTCGCCATGAAACTGGGTGGCGTCATGTTAAAGGGCCGCATTGACCGGATCGACTGCGTCGAGGGAGGTGTGGAAATCGTCGACTACAAGACGGGCGCTCCCAAGGACAAGCTCGAGAAGAAGGATAAGAAGCAGCTGTGGCTCTACCAACTGGCGGCCGAGCGGAGCCTCGGGCTCGTGCCGAAGAAGCTGACCTACCATTATCTCGACGATCATTCGGAACTGAGCTTTCTTGGAACTCCCGAAGAATTGGAGGCGTTCGAGGGCGAAATCGCCGAGCAGGCGGACCGCATGCGGGCCAGCCGGTTTGAGGCGACACCGGGATTCGACTGCCGGTATTGCGACTTCCGCGATATCTGTGAATTCCGCCAGGCGGATTGAGTCCTTATGTTTCAGTCCTTGCGCGATCTCCTGCCCCAGGCCGTACGCCGCGGGCCCGTCTCCGTCCAAGCCGAAGCCTCCTGGGTCGTCGAAACCTGCAATGCCTGTCTGACCGCCATCCTGCCGCCGGGAAGGGAAGGGGATGTCATGACCTTGTTTTTTGCCCAGGAGGGCACGGTCGTCGTCGGCTGTCGGAACGCCGCCGCCGCCCATTTCATCCTCGAACGGGAAGCGGACCTCCTTGCGCTCCTGTCCGAACGGCTTCCGGGAGTTCCTGTCGCCCGTGTGCGCACGCGGATCGTTTCCGATTTCCATGATACGATGGAGTAAGCTATGACATTTCGCTGGTTCATGCTCGTCATGGGATCCGCCACGCTTGCCATGTGGTTTGCGTGGGGTTACGTCCTGTTTGGGATTGATCCAACGACAGCCGGATTTACGGCGTTCGTCTTTTTTTACCTGACGTTATTCGTCGCGCTGCTTGGGACGTTTACTCTTGCGACGACTACTGTGCGCCGCCATATGCGTAAAGACGAGCTCGTATCACGCCACGTCCTCGTCTCCTTCCGTCAGGGAGTTCTGTTTTCCCTCCTACTTATCGCATCCTTGGCGCTGCTTGCCCGGGGCCTGCTCACCTGGTGGAACATCCTTCTCCTGGTCGCGATCGTGAGCGCGCTTGAGCTTGCCTTCCTAGCCTCGCAGGCTTTTCGCAGGTCGGTTAAGGATTGACGACAAAGAGTGTTCAATTTTCCCTTGCCAAGCTTTTTTTCATCCGATAGGATAAAGGCTTGTTCCCTACCAAAATATTCATGTTCAAGCGGTTTCTCGGAAAATTTTCCAAAGATTTGGGAATCGATCTCGGAACGGCCAATACTCTTGTGTACGTCAAAGACAAGGGCATTTTGATTAACGAACCTTCCGTCGTCGCCGTAAATTCGCGAACCGACCAGATCCTCGCCGTGGGACGGGATGCCCGGGACATGCTGGGCAAGACGCCCCCCCATCTTCACATCATTAAGCCCTTGACGAAGGGCGTTATTTCGGACTTCGAGGCCACCGAAAAAATGCTCAAGTACTTCATTGACCGTGTGCACCAGGAGTCCCACGTGCTCCTTCCGCGTCCGCTGGTCGTGATCGGCGTTCCGTTGGAGATCACCGAAGTTGAACGCAAGGCCGTTGAAGACGCCGTCTTGTCGGCGGGTGCTCGTGAAGTCTATCTTGTCGAGGAGCCTATGTTGGCTGCGATCGGCGCGCGCCTTCCCGTGCAGGACTCACTTGGCACCCTCATGGTTGACATTGGGGGAGGGACAACCGACATCGCGGTCATTTCGCTGGCTGGCGTCGTCACCTGGAAGTCTCTCCCCATCGCGGGAGAGGAATTCAACAAGAACATCATGACCTACAGTCGGGACGTGTTCAACCTCCTGCTCGGGGAGCGGCATGCGGAGATGATCAAAATGCGGATCGGTAGTGCCATTCCTCTTGAAGAGCCCCTGCAGATGGAAATCCGCGGTCGTGACATGGTCACAGGTCTTCCAAAGGAGATCATTGTGAACGATTCGCAAATGCGAGAAGCCCTTTCCCGTTCGGTGCGTACGATCGTAGAAAACATCAAAGCCACCTTGGAGATCACCCCTCCCGAACTCGTGGCCGACATTTACGAGCGGGGAATCATCCTGGCTGGAGGAGGAGCACTCCTGAAGGGATTCGACAAGCTGCTGGCGACCGAGACGGCGATTCCCGTACGCGTGGCCGACGATCCCCTCACATGTGTCGTGCGGGGGGCCGGACTCCTCATCGACCAGCCCGCGCTGCTCCAGGACGTTGCACTTCCGTCTTCGAAGGGAGGAGGGATTCTATGACCATCCCCAAACGGCCTTGGCGCTCCATGGTTCCGAGGATTCCTCTTCTCCTTTTGTCGATGTTTGCTGTTGTTGTGCTTCTGCTCCTCGGCCCTTATCTGTTGCGCTGGCTACAACGCCCCTTGTCTTCTGTCGGAGTTTGGACCACGTCTCAATGGAGACAGCGCGTTCCGGGATTCGGTTTCGTGCTCGCGGAGGATCGAGGTCTCCTGGAGGAGCGTCTGACTCAGTGTCTGTTGCAAACCGTTTCTCTGGAACCGCTTCGTCAGGAAAATCAAAATTTGAAAGATCAAATCGCGTTTTTCGAACGTCAATCCTTTCGGCATGTGACCGCCCGCGTTCTCAGCCGGTCGGCGGATCCTCTGCAATCGACGTTTCTTGTGGATCGCGGTTCGGACGATGGGATACGTCTTGGTGCACCCGTCGTCGTGGGGAAGGGAATGATCGTGGGAAAAGTCACGGAGGTGTTTTCCCACGCCGCGCTTGTTCGGTCCCTCGGAGACCGTCGTTCTAAACTCTCTGTGTCGCTGCTGGCGGACACGCGCCCCATCGGCATCCTGGAAGGCACGTCCGGTTTCCTCCTGATGTTACGTTTTGTTCCAAACGATCAGCTGCTTGCAGTTGACGACCTCGTCATCACTTCCGGTCAGGAGGAGGGAATTCCGTCGGGTCTGCTCGTTGGGATCGTCAACGGAGTATCCAGGGACCCTGAGGCTCCTTTTCAACAAGCATTCGTCGAGCCGATCGTCGATTCGTCCCAATATAGTCTCGTTTCCGTCATCTTGCCGGATATTTCCCCTTGATATGTCCCGTTTCGTTGCATGTGCCTGTTTGTTTTTTTTGATGTTTGCCCTGCAGACCAGCTTTATTACATCGCTTCCACCGCCGTTCCGGTTCATGCCCATCCTCTTCGCCTTCGGAATGTATGCTCTGCAGTACGTGCGCGGACCGTTTGGGCCATGGTGGCTGGTTTTGCAGGGAGCATTTCTGGATCTGTCGCGCATGGGCGTGATGCCCGGTGAAATAGTCGTCTACCTGACGGTCTCCTTGATAGGCATCTTTCTGACCCGACGCTTGTTTTCTCATCGGACTCTCTCCGGGACCGTGGGCTGCTCCCTTGTTTGTTTGGCATTTCTCCACGCACTGCATACCGTGTTTTTTTTCGGGCAAGCTTGGATCACGGGCGTACCCGTTCCATGGTCTGATCTTGGTTTGTTTTTTCTCGTGCAGGCGGTTTTTCTTACGTTGTGGGCCAGTCTCCTTTTTTTCTTTTTTCAAAAAACGGCTGTGGTTCTACGACGTCTGTTCGTCTTTTTTCCACACCAAACTTCCTGAATGTTCGGTATGTCCTTTTTTCGCTCTTCTTCCTCCACTGACTCGCCCTTTCCCATTCAGGAAGGGACCATGGGACGCCGTGCTCCCTCCCGTGAAGACGAGGCATGGGAGAACATGATGCCCCTATCCGTCGGGACGGCGCCACAGGAAGGTGGATTCCTCGGACTCGGTATCCGTCGTGACCGCTTCCGTACGGCGTTTGCGTGTGTCCTGATTCTGTTTCTGGGATTTGGCGTCCGCATCGCTTATCTTCAAGGTTGGGAGGGAGACGCGTACCGTCTTCAGGCCGAAGGGAATCGGTCGCGCACGTTGCGCGTCCCGTCCGCCCGCGGCGTGATCCTGGACCGCGCGGGCAGAACATTGGCGGAAAACGTCCCCGCGTTTACCCTCACCTTGCGCATCGAGGATCTGCCGGAAGAGTCGACGGAGCGTGACGTTTTGTTTGATCGTGTCGCGGATCTGGTTGGACTCCAGCGCACGGATTTGGACCTTCTCCTTCAAGAGTACGCCGCATTCCCCTCTGAAGACATCGTTGTCTGGAAGGATGTGGATTATGCTCGCGCGCTTCTGCTCATGGTCCGTGACGCAGAATTACCAGGATTTTCCGTTCAGGTTGGGACGAAGCGTCGATATCCCGCGTCGGCCGCTTCCATGTCCCACGTGCTTGGATACGTTGGAAAGATCAGTGTCGATGAATTCGTTTTTTGGCAACCCGCCGGGTATGCTCGCACGGACGAAATCGGCAAATCCGGCGTTGAGCTCGCCTTGGAACGTGAGCTCCGTGGGACCTTTGGCAAGAAGCGGATCGAAGTTGACGCCCTCGGGGAGGAGAGCGTGGTTTTGTCCGAGGAAATGCCGATCGATGGGGAAGCCGTCACGTTGTCCATTGACGCGGAGCTGCAAACCCTCGTTGAAAATCGGTTGCGTGAAACGTTGGATGCATTACAAGTCCGTAAAGGATCTGTCGTTGTCATGGATTCCCGCAATGGGGAGATATTGAGCCTCGTGAGCTGGCCGGCCTACGACAACAATGCGTTTGCTCGAGGTATTGACACAGCAACGTATGAAGCACTTCAGGCGGACCCTGCTCACCCTCTGTTTCCACGCGCGACGGCCGGAGAATTTTCCTCCGGATCAACCATCAAGCCCTATGTGGCCGCGGCTGCCCTGGCCGAAGAGCTGATCACGCCTTCCACGTCCTTTCTCTCGACGGGCGGTTTGTACATAGACCGCTTGTTTCCCGACTGGAAGGCTGGCGGACACGGGGTGACCGACGTTCGAAAGGCCCTGGCCGAGTCCGTTAACACGTTTTTTTACATCATCGGAGGAGGTTATGACACATTCGTTGGTTTGGGTGTAGACCGCATCGTACAATACGCCCGATCCTTCGGATTCGGTTCTCCAAGCGGTATTGAGCTTCCGGGTGAGGCATCGGGATTCCTTCCGTCTAAGGAATGGAAGGAACAGACAAAGGGTGAACGTTGGTACCTGGGGGACACCTACCATTTGGCGATCGGCCAAGGCGATCTACTCGTTACACCGCTTCAAATGACTGTGGCGACGGCGACGGTGGCGAATGGTGGGATGCGATGGACACCGCACGTTGTGCGGGATGTCGGAGGGCAGGAAGTCTCGCCCGAAGGAGTTGCCGTTCCCCAGGAGATCGCTAACGTCCTGTCGACGGTCCGCGAAGGCATGCGTCAGGCCGTGACGCAAGGGAGCGCTCGTGCCCTCGCCGCGCTTCCGATTGCCGCGGCGGGAAAGACTGGCACGGCCCAGCCGGGGGGAGACGTCGAGACACATGCCTGGTTCACGGGCTTCGCCCCTTATGACGATCCTGAAATCGTCGTCGCCGTCCTCGTCGAAAACGGCGGGGAAGGATCCGCAGCGGCAGTCCCGATCGCGCGCGACATCTTCGCCTGGTGGGCGGAACATCATCCCTGATCCATTGTGTATGTATGGCTTATTCCATGATCGAGGAAGGCGTCTGGCGGATGACCACCTCGACGGACGGCCCCCGTCTTGTTGTTCTGGGTGGGGTGCACAGCAACGAACGTACCGGCGTCGAGGTCGTGACGCGCTTGCGGGAGGCACTTGCGGACGGGAAGCACAACAAGCCTTCCGAGTCCTTTTTGGTCTGCCAGTCCACTCCGAGGCACGCTCGCCTCTACCGCTGGCTACAGGCAACCAAGGTCCTGACCGATCCCGCCTACATTCTCGGAGGCGGCGAACCAGTGACCACCGACGAATATGCCGAAGTCTGCGGGGCTGTCGGCATCTGCTATGAAAGCGGGCAGGCTCAGGACGTTTCGCGGACCACAGAGGTTGTCAGCTCGGTCGTCGACCTGTTGCGCGATATGGGAATGACGCCGGGCGATCCCACCGGCCAGCCGACGGAACATCAGGAGGTCTATGAAATGACACAAACTATCCTTCTCTCGAATGCTGGATTTGCCTATGCTGACGGGGCAGGGCAG
Organism: Candidatus Uhrbacteria bacterium; assembly: GCA_016209325.1. GTDB lineage: Bacteria > Patescibacteriota > Patescibacteriia > UBA9934 > GWF2-40-263 > UBA10014. Next base: position 16,334 of record JACQWJ010000011.1, on the reverse strand, counting down.
GCGTCGTTCGCGCCCGTGGTCAAAGGCGCATTGTTGGGATACCATGGAACGAAGCCCTTCCGTTTGCCTCTGGACGGTGTTTTGGTCTTTCCCAAGGTGCGGGAACATTGGGCCGTGGGCAAACCTGTAGGGTTTCTAGCACGTCGCGTTTCTGTCGTCCCACCTGTTTGACAGGCGTGCCCGTTTTTTCTACACTCTTCACATACTCGTGACCTTGTCTGTCACGGGTCTTCCGTTTTGAAACGAAAATAAGCCAAATGCGGGAGTCCTAAACCCTGTCTTTTCAGAAGTTTCCGTTCACATTGATTGACTATGCCCACGTTTATTTCCAGCCACGGATTGGAGGTGTTGCGCGAAGAACTGCAACGCCGCAAGACCGCCGTGCGACGGGACATCGCCTCCAAGCTCGAAGCGGCCAAGGAACTCGGGGACATCTCCGAAAATTTTGAGTATCATGAGGCCAAGGACCAGCAGGCGCTGAACGAAACCCGCATCGTCGAACTTACTGACATGTTGAAGGATGTCGTGCTCGTCGAAGAGAAGCGGGGCGGGAACATAGTCTCGCTTGGCACGCGCTTCGTGGTCGAGTTGAATGGACAGCACAAAACCTATGAAATTGTGGGTTCCCAAGAGGCCAACCCTCTCGAGGCCAAGATCAGCAACGAATCCCCGTTGGGTCAGGCGCTTCTCGGGCTGGCGGTCGGAGAGATGGCAGATGTGCAACTCCCGTCGGGATCTGTAACCTATCGTGTGATTGAGATTCTCTAATTGCTTCATATGGCAGAGATTGAGGAAGAGGAGGTGCGGCGATCCCGCCTGGAGGCACTTGTGGCCGCCGGTTCGGATCCGTATCCGGCCGTCACGGCCAGGTCCCATACCGTCGCGGCGTTTTTGGACGCGTACGAAACGGCGGAAGCCCAAGGCGAAGGCACTCCGGCGTTCACCTTGGCGGGCCGCGTCCGCACGATCCGCCGGCATGGCGGGTTGACGTTTCTCCATCTGGAAGATGAGACGGGGCGCGTGCAGGGAGTCCTGAAGCGGGATCAGCTGGGCGACACCTACGCGTTTTTCCACGCCGTCGCGGACATGGGGGATTTTCTCGAAATGTGCGGAACACCCTTTACTACCCAAAAAGGAGAACATTCCCTCCTGGTCGCATCCGTTCGGATCATCGGCAAGTCCCTTCGTCCCCTGCCCGAAAAATGGCACGGTCTTCAGGACGTGGAAACCCGCTACCGCCAGCGCGAGCTCGACCTGCTTTCGCATCCGGACGTCCGCCAGCGCTTCGTCGCCCGTTCCCGTCTCGTGTCCGCCATGCGTTGCTTCTTGGACGAGCGTGGGTTTCTCGAGGTCGAGACGCCCATGCTCCAAGCGATCCCCGGCGGAGCCAGCGCGCGCCCGTTCGTCACCCACCACAACGCGCTCGACGTCGATCTCTACCTACGCATTGCGCCCGAGCTGTACCTCAAGCGCTTACTCGTCGGCGGATTCGAGAAGATCTACGAAATCGGACGCTGCTTCCGGAACGAAGGTATCGACTACGCCCACAATCCGGAATTCACCATGATCGAGCTTTACTGGGCGTACGCCGGCAAGGAGGTATTTTTGACGCTGCTCGAGGACCTCGTGCGCTATGCCGTTTCTGAGGCGAAGAAGGGGTGGCATCCCGAGGAGGAGGCCGGACCGACCGTGGATTTCGCTTCCGCCTGGCCAAGGAAGACGTTCCGAGAGACGATTCTTGAGGCGTGCGGCATCGATATTGACGCCTATCGTGACTCTGTCTCGCTCGTTGCCGCGGTTCGCGAACACGGGCTCGATGTGGACTTTTCCGGTTGCGTTGGGTTGGGAGAGCATTACGACCAGCTGTACAAGAAAACCGCGCGTGCAGCCCTTGAGGGTCCCGTTTGGGTTTTTGACTACCCTGTTGTATTGAAGCCCCTGACACGTCGGCATCCGGACGATTCGACGAAGAGCGCCTGTGCCCAGCTCATCATCGGGGGCGCCGAGATTATCAACGCCTATTACCATGAACTCAACGACCCCATCGACCAGCGGGCCCGCTTCCTCGACCAACAGACCCTGCGCGAGCAGGGAAGTGAGGAAGCCCAACATTTTGACGAAGCATTTCTGACCGCGCTCGAACATGGGATGCCACCTGCGGCGGGCATGGGCATTGGCATCGACCGCCTGGCTGCTCTCGTTACTGGCGCCGCCTCCCTTAAAGAAGTCATCCTGTTTCCCACTCTTCGTCCACGACCGATCGAAGAGACATCCGAGACCGTGTAGGGCGCGTGGTTCCACTGCTATGTCCTCCCACACCATTCTCGTCTTTGGAACCTTTGACGGCATTCACGCCGGTCATGTGTCCTTCCTGCGGCAAGCCCGTCTGCTCGGGGACCGTCTCGTAGTCGTCGTGGCCAGAGACATAACTGTTCAGGTCCTGAAGGGTAGACCACCCCAGCACACCGAAGCCGATCGCTTGGACGCTGTCCGTGCACTTTCCCTCGTGGATGAAGCGGTCTTGGGTGACGAAACACTGGGGGAATATGCAGTCGTGCGCCAGGTCGGTCCGGAGACGATCGCGATCGGCCACGACCAAGATGCCCTGTCGGACCACCTGACCAGCTGGCTGTCCGCCGCCTCTTTGCCGATTCCCATGCGGCGCCTGTCCCGTCTCGCTCCGTCGCCGCCTTCCGTCTAACTTCGGTGGGAGACACTGCACGTGTTTCCCGTTTCTCGTATGGTGTTTTCCGCCGCTCCGGTCCGCAAGCGTCGCAACCATGCGCGACGCGTCCACCTCTCCCGCTATCGGGCGCGTTCCTTTCAAAATCCCTATTTTTCCAATCGTCTCCCTTCCCACTGGCGAACCCTTTCGTTGACGGCAGCCGGTATCGGCCTGGGAGTCATGGTCGCCCTCACAAGTTTTCTCTTGACGTCTCCCCGATTCCTCCTGACGTCGGTTCGCATTGAGGGAACACAGACCATCCGCCCGCAGGCCATTCGCTCGGTCGTTGAGGAATATCTGAACAAGGACCGTTGGCTGTTCTTCAAAGCGCGTCACCGTTTGCTGTTTCAGACCACAGCGCTTGATGCGGAACTTCGGAAGCAGTTTGTATTTGAACAGGTGGAGATCGCGCTTAAACCGCCCGAGGTGGTCGTGTCCGTCGCCGAAAAGACCGCCGTCTCTCTGTGGAGTTCCGGGGAACACACCTATCTTCTCGATGCTCGGGGGATCGCCTTACGGGAGGTATCTCTCGATGAGCGGACCGAACTGCTTTCTCCTCCTCCCCTTTACGGCCCCTTCCGCGCGGGCCAGGACACGTCTGCCGGAACACTCCCCTTGGTCGCATGTGAGGACACTTCCGCCCAGCCCGTCGCGATCGGCGACGAACTACTTCCGGAGGTCCGACTGGCATCTATCCGTCAGTTTGTCGAGCGTTTGAAAACATTGGGGATTTCCGTGGAGCGGTGCGCCACAGACCCTCGTATTGGGACATGGATGACGGCGTTCACGGAGGCTGGATACGCGGTCCTGTTCGATCCCGCGCTGCCCATCGATTCGCAGGCCGACAACCTCGCCGTCGTCCTCCGGGAACGCGTTCCCGACCCGTCCCGCCTCCAGTACGTGGACGTCCGCTTCGGGGACTACGTGTATTACAAATGACTGTAAAGTTCGTATAAGATACATTGTACGACTCATAGTGTTTGTTTCTTTTTGGGTGAACCAGGCGTCGCTCCCTCCTCTCTCGTCAGGTTACTCTTGGGAGGTCATTCCACTTCGTCGTATAACACGGCGACGCCATGGTGCGACGTGAAGCCCATGTGGGTTTGTGGAGTCTGGACGTCATCGCCGCCAATGAAACGGTCTTTGGGGCCGAATTTTGATTGAGAACATCATAGGTGTTCATAAGGACTGTCTCGGCATAGGGACCATCCTTATCCCGTCACATCCACGAGGTAGCTGAGGCCGAGGATGCCTGCCCCGATCACCCAGAGAACGAACATGAGGTTGAAGAAGATCCCCACGTTCTCGTCGTCCTTGGTCGCTTCCTTGATCATCCAGATCGAGAACACGACGTAGGCGACGAGCGGGACGGCGAAGAAAAACCAGCCGAATATTTTCATCCAGAAGAGCATAGGGGGCGCTAGTCAGCGTCAAGATAATTCAAAGGGTTTACCGGAATGCCGTCCTCGCGAACCTCGAAGTGTAGGTGTGGACCGGTGGAGAGTCCTGCTCCGGCCATGCCTGGCTTGCCGCCGCTCAGGCCCACAGCCTGCCCGCGCGCCACGAACTGATCTTGTTCGACGAGGATCTTGGACAGGTGCGCGTAGATGGTCGCGAGTCTGTTGGCGTGGATCACCATGACGTAGTAGCCATAGCCTTTGCCTTCCCGGGCCCAGGCCACGTAGCCGGGCGCCGCAGAGCCGACGGTCGTTCCGACGTTCGTTGGCAGGTCGATGCCTGAGTGCTCGAACAGGTGGCGGAACGGATAGGAACGGTCATGGAACGTGGCGGAGATGCCCTTGGTCGCGTTGAACGGCCAGGACAGGGTAGAAATGCTGTCGTCGATGGTACCGTTCTCGTACAGGCGACGTTCGAGTGTTTCCTGCAGTGCCGCGATCTGGTTGTTGATGCCTTGCTGCTCCTCCTTCAGCTCGGCGAGCAGGTTTTTGAACTCGGCTTCAGAGGCCTTGGTTTGGACAATCAGTGTCTCCTTCGCCTGTAGTTCGCGTTCCAACTGTTCCATCTTCGCCTCAAGTTCGCTTGAGAGCTCTTCCAGGGATGCTTTCTTGGCCTCCTGGTCGCCTCGGAATGCGAGCAAGGACTGCTTTGACGCCTTCGCGGTTTCGAGCGTCTGGCGCAGCTCGTCGTTTACGATTTCCAGGTACTCGAGTTGGTCGAATAGGTCGGAAAAAGAATCGTTGCCGAACAGGAGCTCGATCGTGGAATGCTGGTCTGACTGCTCGACCTGCCGCAGGACGTCCTTCAGGAGCTCGCGCTGGGTGGCTAGGCTCCGTTCCACCTCGCTGATCTGCATTTCGATGAGCACCAGTTCGCGGTTCGTGGCATCGATCGACTCGCGGGCCGCCTCGATCTCGAGCTCCGTCTTGGCCACACGATTGTCAAGGAGTTCCATTTCTCCGTTCAGGGTGACGGCTTCGGTATGCTTCTGTTCGATCTTGTCGCGGTACTGGTCGATTTGCCGGTTCAGCTGGTCGATGTGACTCTTCTTTTGGTCAATCTCGTCACTGATCTGGTCCACGTCCTCCGCTGCCGAAACGAAAGAGGAAGCCGGTCCGAGGCCGAGCGTCGTCAAGGTGAGAAAAGTCGCCAACGCGCGGCGGGGGGTCAGACGCATACGAAGTTATCCTTGTAGAAGACCAAGAGCAGTCTCTAAGCGTCGCACCGCTTCTTCGCGCCCAAGTACCCACAGGAGCTCGAACGGGCTCGGGGAAGCGGCCAGCCCCGAAAGCGCGACACGCAGGGGCCAGAGAACGGGTCCGTTCTGTAGCTGGTTTTGCTCAATATACTCCCTCAGCTCAGCTTCGATCAATGCCAAGGAAGTCATCGTCGCCTCATCGAGGACAGAAACCACGGGAATGAGATTTGTAAGAATGCTCACGGCCTCTTCTTTGGTGGATTTTTTCCACACAAGAAGACTCGACTCGTACGGAGCGAGCGATATATAGGGCCCTACTTTTTCTTTAATGTCCGTTAGACGGACGAGGCGTTCTTTTTCAACGGTACAGATTTTGATCAGCCGTTCGGAATCCATGGACACCTCATCCGCTTCCAGGAACGGTCGGACACGTTCTGCGAGGGCTCTCGGATCCATGGCCCGTAGGTACTGCGCGTTCATCCAGTCGAGTTTTTCCATGTTCATCACAGCTCCGCTCGAATGGACTTTTGACAAATCGAAAAGTTTTACCAACTCCTCGCGCGTGTAGATCTCCTGATCTCCCTTTGGATTGAACCCGAGCGTGCTGATGAAATTTATGAGCGCTTCCGGTACATATCCTTTTGCGAGAAAGCTGTCGACGGAAACGTCGCCCTTGCGCTTGGACAGCTTCGTTTTGTCCGGATTCAGGATAAGGGGCACGTGCGCGTAGGTTGGCATGTCCCAGCCCAGCATGTCGTGTAGCACGATCTGTTTTGGTGTCGATGAAATCCACTCTTCCCCGCGAAGGACATGAGATATCTGCATCAGATGGTCGTCGACAACGACTGCGAGGTGATACGAGGCAAATCCGTCGGACTTCAAAATGATCTGGTCGTCCACGTCCGAGAGATTGAACGCGATGCGGCCGCGGATCGCGTCGTCGAACGCGACAGTTCCTTCTGGAATCTTCATTCGGACCACGTGCGCTTCCCCGGCCGCGAGCCGTTTCGCTACTTCGTCCGCGGGGAGCCCGAGGCAGCGGCGGTCGTACTTCGGCGTCATTTTGGCTGCCGTCTGGGCCTCGCGCATTTCTTCGAGCCGCTCTTTCGAGCAGAAACACACGTACGCGTGGCCGGCGGCGAGCAGCTGCTCCACGTACGGCCGGTACACGTCGAGACGTTTTGACTGGATATATGGGCCGAATGCTCCTTTTTCGACAAGGGATCCGTCTGTCTGAAGCACAGGGCCTTCGTCGTAATCGATTCCAAGTTTAACGAATGTTTTCAAAAGCCCTTCAAGCGCATCCGGGACGAGCCGCGCCTGGTCCGTATCCTCAATACGCACGATAAACTGTCCGCCGTGCTGGCGCGCCAGAAAATAATCGTACATGACGGTACGCAGGGTGCCGATATGCATATATCCGGTCGGTGACGGCGCGATGCGCGTTCTTACGTTCATAACGAAGCGTTTTTCCATTGGCGGATGATTTCTTGAAACACGCGGCCGCAGGCTGAAAGGAAGCCGCCTTCTCGTAGTTTACCCCAAGCGACGACGGTCGGAAAGACGACACTGGCCCGGAGAATGCGGCGCGCGCGCCTCGGTTCGATCCAGAGTCGCCACAGCCACTCAAAGCCCGCCCTCCGCCAGCCAAGCGGAGCGCGCGGTCGTCCGCCGCTCAACATGTCGAGCGCCCCCCCGACACCGATCGCGATACGGACCGAGGGAACGAAGGGAAGAACATCTCGAATGAAGCGCTCCTGCTTTCCCTGCCCCAATCCCACGGCGAGCACGGTTGGGTGCAAACGGTTCATGAATTCAATCAATTCTCCAGAAATGGACACGGAGACGGTATTTCCTTCAATCGTTCCAGGATCGGTGGCAAAAACGGAAATGCCGGGAACGGCTTGTTTCAGGTATTCCGCCGTTCCCTCTGCGCTTCCCGGACCTCCTCCCAACAAAAGAAGGGGGACATGCATCTCCTGGCACAATGCTGCCAAATGGAGGAGGACATCGACGCCCGTGTGGCGGTACTGGAGACGCTCCGTACCGCTTGCCGCGATCGCGTAGCAGAGGCCCACGCCGTCCGGAAGGGACAAGTCGCTCCCGTTCAGGAGCGCCTGGAAGGCCGGGTCCCGCCGGCTTTGCAGGAGAAATTCGGGATTGGGAGTCGCGATCATGCGCCCCTCCGTTCCCGCAAGCCACCCACGCAGGTGGATGTCCAATTCTTCCGAGGACAGGTCGTCCATGCGGATTCCAGACAGCGTATGAGTTGTCATAGAAGAAATGATGTCGGAGCTCGGGATCTTCCCCCCCATGATAAGGAAAAAGGGTGTTTGTCGCAACGCATATGTGCTTGGTGGGAAGGTGCCTCATCTGACACTTGACGATTTAAATTAGCACTCTATAATAAAGAGTGCTAATTCGTTTACCTTTGTATGTTACCCAATAATTTTACTCACAAGTCACAGGAAGCCTTGCAGCAGGCTCATAACGTGGCTGTGGAAAACGGCCAGCAGGCCCTGGAACCGATCCATTTGCTGCACGCGCTTCTGGCCCAGGACGACGGCGTCGTGTCCGCGGTCGTCCAGAAGATCGTGCCGGACCACGCGGTGCTGCGCAAGAAGGTCACACGCATCCTCGATTCCCTGCCCCGCTCGGAAACCGTCCCTGCGGGCAACCTAGCCCAAGTCTACCTATCTCCCGAGATGGCGGGCGTGCTGCAGGAATCCGCCAAGAAGGCCAAGCAGTTCAAGGACGATTTCATTTCTACCGAGCACCTGCTTCTCGGCCTGCTTGGAAACAGGCACGTGAGTCGGTTGCTTGAGGTGCATGGGATCAAGGAAGAGGCCGTACTCCAGGCCCTGAAGGAAATTCGGGGATCGCAGCGGGTGGACTCCCCCGAGCCTGAGTCCCGCTATCAGGCCTTGGAAAAGTACAGTCGGAACCTAACCGATGCCGCGCGGGCCGGCAAGCTCGATCCCGTCATCGGGCGCGACGCCGAGATCCGGCGCGTCATGCAGGTGCTTCTCCGCCGCACAAAGAATAACCCCGTCTTGATCGGCGAGGCGGGCGTCGGCAAGACCGCCATCGTGGAAGGACTGGCGCAGCGCATCGTGGCGCGTGACGTCCCGGAGCTTCTGCAAAACAAGGAGCTGGTGACTTTGGATTTGGGCGCGCTCGTCGCCGGCACGAAGTACCGCGGTGAGTTCGAGGAGCGCCTGAAGGCGGTCCTGAAGGAAATCGGCGAGTCCGACGGCAAGATCATCCTATTCATCGACGAGTTGCATACGCTTGTCGGGGCCGGCACGTCCGAAGGCAGTCCACTCGACGCGAGTAACATGCTGAAGCCCGCCCTGGCACGCGGTGAGCTCCGCACGATCGGCGCCACCACCCTCAAGGAGTACCAAAAGCACATCGAGAAGGATCAGGCGCTTGAGCGTCGCTTCCAGCCCGTCGTGGTCGAGGAGCCGTCGGCCGAAGACACGATCGCAATTTTGCGCGGGATCAAGGAGAAGTATGAACTCCACCACGGCGTCCGGATTGCCGACCCGGCCATTGTCGCGGCCTGTGAGCTGTCCGTCCGCTACATTACCGATCGTTTCTTACCGGACAAGGCTATCGACCTCATTGACGAGGCCGCTTCCGCGCTCCGCATAAACATCGATTCCATGCCCGAGGAACTTGACCACCTGAAACGCGATGTCATGCGTCTCGAGATCGAACGCAAGGCCCTTCAGAAGGAGGAGGATGCCGAGTCGAAGGAACGCCTGAAGGACATTGAAAAGCAGCTTGCGGACCTGCGCGAGAAAACCGACGCCTTGGAAGGCAAGTGGCGAAACGAGAAGGAGAAGATCGCCGAGGTTCACGCGGCCAAGAGCCAGATCGACAAGTTAAAGGCGGAAGCCGAGATGGCCGAACGGTCGGGTAACTTGGAACGCGTCGCGGAAATTCGTTACGGCCAGATTCCTGTCGAGCAGCGCCGCCTGCGACAGGGAGAGCAGGCCCTCCATCAGCTCCAGCGGGAGCGCGGAATCCTGAAGGAGGCTGTGACCGAGCAGGATGTGGCGGAAGTCGTGTCGCGCTGGACCCACATCCCCGTCTCGAAGATGCTCGAGTCGGAGATGCACAAACTGGCTCGCATGGAGGACGAGCTGAAGAAGCGCGTGGTGGGCCAGGATGAGGCCATTACCGCTGTTAGCCACGCGCTCCGCCGTTCGCGCGCGGGGATCGGCGAGGAGAACCGGCCAATCGGCTCGTTCATCTTCCTCGGGCCAACGGGGGTCGGCAAGACCGAGCTCGCGCGCTCGCTCGCCGGCTTCATGTTCAACGACGAGTCCGCCCTGGTGCGTCTCGACATGTCGGAGTACATGGAGCGCCACGCGGCCTCGAAGATGATCGGCTCCCCGCCGGGGTACGTCGGCTACGAGGAGGGTGGACAGCTGACCGAAACCATCCGGCGTCGCCCCTACTCGGTCATCCTGTTCGACGAGATCGAGAAGGCCCATCCCGACACCTTTAACATGCTCCTTCAGATCCTCGATGACGGTCGCCTGACGGACGCCAAGGGGCGGAAAGTCAACTTCAAGAACACGGTCGTCATCATGACGAGCAACCTCGGCTCCGACGTTATCCTCAGTTCCGGCAAGTCGCTGGGGGCGATCGGCTTCAGTAGCGGTGAGGTCGTCGGCGAGGAGCGCGAGCTTCAAGAGCGTATCATGGGTCTCCTTAAGGAACAGTTCCGTCCCGAGTTCTTGAACCGCGTGGACGAGACGATTATCTTCCACTCCCTGGGAGAGGCCCAGATTGCGGACATCGTCGAGCTTCAACTGGCGCGCGTGTCCGAACGACTGAAGGAGCAGCGAGGCATCGCGCTCGTCGTCACCCCTGCTGCCAAGAAGACGCTGGCACACAAGGGGTACGACCCGGCCTATGGTGCCCGTCCCCTCAAGCGCGTCATTCAAAGCCTTATCCTGAACCCCCTGTCCCTGAAAATCATGCTTGGGGAAATCGAAGCAGACGATACCATCCAAATTGGGGCGCGCGGCGACGAAATTCTTCTCACGAAGCCCGAAAAAAAAGTGGCGGCGTTGTCGTGAAACAGGAATAAGAAATAGGCGGGAGGGGGCCTCCCGCCTATTGGTTTTGCACCTAGGTTTTTTTCGTTCCCCGCACTTTCGTTGTCACATTAAAGCCGAGATATTTTCCCAGCATGAGGCGCGTCTGGGCGTCGATCGCGGGTAGGGCCCCGAAGACGACAAACGTGACCGGAAGAAGCATCCACTGCAGGAGCATTACGATCCAGGTCGAGGCATGGACCGACTTCGGCCGCGGTGGAAGGATGGTCAGCGACAGGATGGCGGACACGAACACCCCTGTCATGGCCAGGCGCATGATCCACTGGAGCGTGAACGGGGCCGCCTGGATCAGCGCCGACTCGCTTCCGGCCGTAACGTATAAGGGAAGGCGTCCCAGGATGAAGATAAGCAGAGGGGCCGTGGCCCAGGTATACATGCCTTCCAAGTGGTTCCAAAGGTACTGGATTTTCTTTCGCCGCGGAATGAGGGGGTCCTTACGAAAGGCTTTCACCATGACCGGAAAATGCTCAACACCCCAGGCCCAACGCCGCTGCTGTCGATACAGCGCCTTCAAGCTTTCGCGGTAGGACGTTCCGCCGACTGAATCCATGGACACGGGAAGGTAGACCGGGGTGACTCGGTAGTTTCCATGATAGTGCAGAAAGGCCTGGAGGAAAATGCGTGAATCTTCTGAAACGACGTCTTTTTGCCAAAAACCTACGTCTAGCAGCATTTTCCAGGGCATGGAGTGGGAGGAAAACGTCCACAGTCGTTCGGGCCGTGCGAGTTCGGTCATGAGCCAGAAGGTGGTGCCAAAGGCGGCGATCCGGACGGGCGCCGCTGCGGTCCAAATATTGTTTGAAAACAAGGCGACCGGCTGGTAGGAGGTGTGCAGGCGGTCCGGTGTCCGGAGATACAGCCAGGTCAGGTGAGCGAAGTAATGGGGGTGGACCGTCGTGTCCGCGTCGAACGAAGACGCGACAACGTCCTCAGGAGTGAGGTCTGGTTCCTCTCGTTCCAGGATCCCCTTTACGACGGTGGCGCTCCAGTGCAGGTTCGAGCCCTTGCCGGGGATCTCGTCCGGCAGGTCTTCGGGATGCTCCGTCACGATCAGGCGACTGAACGCGTCCGCGAATTCTCGCTCGAGCTCGGCGGCCTGGGCGCGGAATCGTTCCCGGTCCCGGGCCTCCCCGGCCAGCACCACGATGAGCTTGTGGGCGTCGTACCGCGACGCGGCGAGCGAGCGCAGGGCCTCGCGCAGGATGTCCGTCCCTTCCTTGTACGTCGGGAGGAATATCAGATGACGGACCCGTTCCCACGTCGGCTCCTTTTGCACTTCTGCCCACCAGTCTGTGCGGGCGGTCCAGCGGTACCGCCGCCAGGAGGCGAACAGAAAGATCGTGAAGTAGGCGACCCGGAACAGCCAGAACAGGTCGAACACGATGATGAACACGATCGCGGCCGTCGGGACCGCGAACGACAACACGATGGACAGCACGAGGGTCGTCCATACCAGGAGTCCGGGCACGACTTCCCACAGCCGGTGCCTTCCGTATGCGCCGACACGAGCGGGATCGGACATAGCCAAAATATCTTCCGTTCAGGAGCGGGCATCTCTCTCCGTATCGCGCGACCGCATGTCCTTCCGTAGACGATCGAGGGCCTGGGCCGCGTGTTCCTTTCCGCCCAGTCCGAAGGCAAGTCCCCCGGCCAGAGCCAGCATCGCAACAAGGCCCGTGAACAGGACACGGATGAGTTGTTCGGCAATCTGGAGCTGATCCAGCGCGGCCATGGCGGCGAACGCGAGAATTGACCAGCGTGCCACCCCGGCCAGGAGTTCGTGCGATCCCACGCCAGCGGTCTCCGCGGTAGAGCGGACGACCCGTTCGGCGACGGTGGCGAGGAACATCCCGCCAAGAAGAATGCCTGCCGCAATGAGCACATTCGGGACGTAGAGCATGACTTGCGTCAAGAAGGTGGTGACCTGTTCCCAGCCCAGAATGTCCGTGGCTGTGACGAGTGCTGCGACCAGGACAAGCCACTTCACCACCCATCCGAGGAATTTCGCGATATCGAGGGGAATACCCTGGCGTGCGAAGGCCTGAGGGATCTCGAAGCGCTTGGCCAGGCCGTCGACGTTTAAGAGACACAGGACTTGGCGGATCACGCGCTGCAGCACGACGGCCGCTGCCAGACCGACGGCGCAGACGAGGACCGCTCCCGCTAGGCGGGGAGCAAAGCCGAGGAGGGACTGCCAGAAGGCAAACACCGTCCCTTGGACGAAGGCGAGATCGAGCGATGAAGGCATACGGGTTGGGACAAAAGAAAAAAGCAAAGGGTCAGACGAACGTGGGTTGGCGCCTGGGCGTGATGTGCGGCGGCCGGTCGTAGACGGGAACCGCGAAACTGGCGTCACCCTTCCAGGGCTCGGCCCATGGGTCCGTGCCGTACAAGTCGCGCAATTCCTTTCGTTTCGGGTTTTCCATGCCTTTGACCGGAATGCTCCGGGCAAAGGCGATGCCGTTGGCTAGCGTCACCGCGATGCGCGTCGAAGTGAACGATCCCGGACCCGTCACGACCCCGACCCCGTCGATTTCCTTCCACGAAGTTCCTTCCGTATCCAGAAATTCCTCCACGCGGGCCAGAACCTCTTCGGGCCGGGTCGTAAACCGTCTTCCGGATTTCCATCCATCCGCTCCCACCAGCCCCACCTCCAAGGAATGGATGTCCTGCGCACATAGGAGCAGCCTCATACGGAACGTTTTTCCGGTCCTAGAGACGATACGGCATCCGTCACATGCAACTCGTCGATCATGACGACCTTCTTTCCCTCCAAGATGGTGGAAAGGAAGCGATCCGTGATCTGCCGGCGATACAGGAATTCCTCCCGCGACATGAGCGTGTAGTTGATTTCGGATCCCAGCTCGGCTTCGAATCCGTTAACCAGCTTTTGCAGGACTGCCTGGTCGATGGTTCCCACGATCAGGATGTCGGTCGGAATATCAAAGTCGACAAACTTTCCGGTAAACAGGAGGAAGTCAATCTTGCCATTTGATTGGATTTCATGAACAAGATTCTGTTTCACCAAAATTTGTACTTTCTTGAAAAGACTTCGTAAGTCTTCGTACAGGAGAAAATGCTGGTTCACGAGGTAGTACTTCTTTCGGTCGGACAGGAGCCGTGCGGGGGCATCGGTCTTTTCGATTTCTTGCTCAATAATAACTCCCACGTCGACTAAGTTTTGCAGTTCACGCCGCACGGAATTCAACTGGGCGTCGATTTTCCTGGTCAGTTCTCTGACGTAAAATGAGGTGTCCGCGTTTTGCAAAAACAAACTCAGCAGGCGAGCACGTGTTTTTGAACCAAACAGCTGTTCAAGACGAAAATTCGGGATATCCATACGAGATCTTGCCCCCTCTTCTTTATACCAGTTTATACCAGGATTGATTGCGCTTAGAATCGATTTAGGTATAATGTACACGAAATTTGTCTGTATTGGCAATACGCCGTTTTCCCGGATTTTTATGGACGAGCCGTTGCAGTTAAAGATGGGCGCCATGGAGGAGGCGGCCTCGTCTCTTCTCTCACATGCGGTTAAAACATTCCAACATGAGCAGGGATGCGCGTTTTTTATTTTGTCCGTTGCTTCTGACGTTCCTCAGGCAGAAGATTTGGCCAATGGCATGCGGGATATTCTTTTTCGCCGTTTGGAGGAATTTACCTCCACTCTTTCTCTGTCTTCTTCCGATGAGCTTCAACATGCCTTTGAGACCTTTCTTCATGTCTTGAATGAAGAACTCGCCATATCAGCCAGGGAACAGGTGTGGGACGCCTCTCCTTCCAGTTGGGATGTGCACGCCTTGATCGGGCTCGCCTTTGACCGTTCGCTGTGCTTTTCAGGCATGGGAGAGCTGACAGCCTTATTCCTCCATAAGCTGCCAAACGACCGTTACCATGTCTTTAACCTGTTCCGGGGTATTCAAACGGAGCAGGGTATCCCCTCATGGGACAAGCCGTTTGCTGTCGTGCTGAACGGAGAATTGCATCCGGGAGATGTCTTCTGTGCTTCCAACCGTCCGCTTCAGCAGGAAGTTTCTCCCGAAGAGCTCCATCACATCTTGACTGCCTTGCCCGCTCAGGGAGCGGCAGCCCAAGTACGTCACGCACTTTCACCCGAGGCGGACACTGTTGTCTTGGTTCTCCAAGTCCGCGCATCCCACCCATCTTCCCCTCCCTCGCCGCCGCGGACATCCGCTGAGTCTTCCCTCCGCCAGCTGACGTCAACACAGGCTAAAACAGATCGTATCCTGTCCGATCCCCTCCCTGGGTTTCCTTTGTCTTTCCTACGCGGTGTTTTTCAAACCGTTCGCGGACATGGTCGGGCTTCCTCTTCTTGGCGCGGTTCCTGGTTACCGGCGCTCCGTCGTGTTATCCAGACCCTGTCGCGCATAGGAGTTTCCTTATTTACCGTGTTGACCCATACCGTCCGTCACGCCCGTCATACGCCCTGGCAAGAGACAAAGGAACAGGTTGCAGACCGTGCACACGCGTTGAGGCGTTCCGTTTCGCGGACCTTTTTGCGGCTTCCGCTCCTTAGTCGTTACCTTCTCCTGGCCGCGGTGGTCGGGATTATTGCGCTTTCCGCGAGTATCGGCGCCCTTTCGCGTTCCCATGGTCGTCAAGCTATACAGTCCGCGTTCGAGGAAGCCGTGCATGGGGTCGAGGAGGAACGGGACCGCGCTTCCGGGGCCCTCATCTATCAGGACGAGACTCAGGCTCGGACGAGCGTCCAGGAAGCCATGCGCCTCCTTGGCGAAGTCGCGGCCCCGTCTCCCGATGTTCAACCACGCCTTGACGCCTTGCGTCGGGAACTCGAAGGCATGCTCGACCAAATGCGCCACGTCGTTCAGATTCCTCAGCCTTCCCTGCTTGCGGATGCGTCTGTGGTCGGAAACGGGTTCGTCCCTCAAGCCATCGCTTCCCTTCCCAGCGGTATTTTCCTGTTCGGTAACGACCGATCCGCCTACCGCTTGGATCCGCAGGCCAAGCTTCTGCGGCGCGTGGAAGGCGCGGGCGAGACGGGGGGAGCTGTTAAGGAGGCCTTTTCTCAGGGAACCGCGGCGTATGTATTGGACGACCGTCCTGGCGTATCTTCCCTCCTTGCTGACGATCCGGTTCGTGTCCAATCCGCCTCGCTCACCCTTCCCGTGGGAGACGCTGCGACGTGGCGCGACCTGTACGCCTACGGGGACCGCTTATACGCGCTCCAGGCGGGCGGAGAGGGTCAGACGTCGCAGGTGTTCCGTTTTCAGTCCCGCGGCGGAGCGGATTTCGGCGCTCCGGCCGCGTGGATTCGGACCCGTCAGACCGACCTCTCGGACGCCGTTAGCCTATCCGTAGACGGGACCGTATTTATCCTGAAGGGAGACGGCAGGATCGTGCGCTTCACAGCTGGGACGGAAAGCGTCTGGACCCAGGGCGCGGTGGAGCCACCGCTCGCTTCCGCAACCGACCTCTGGACCGACGCGGACAGCCGTTTCCTGTACCTCCTCGATCCCGCCGAGCAACGCCTCGTCGTGTTTGAAAAGGAAACAGGTGCGTTCGTCGTCCAGTACCGAAGCGACGCGTTTGTCGGTTTGACAGATCTGGTCGTGGACGAGGCCTCACGGTCCGTCTACCTCCTCGCCGGACCGAAGCTGTATCGCATCGACGCCACACACCTGGCCGCTCCATAGTCAAGAAAATGAAAATAGGCGAGAGCAGCTGCTCTCACCTATTTTTGATGCGGAGACCGGACCTTATACCATCCCCAATTAACCACTAGCTAATTCTGTCCAACCGTGTACACTGGCAGGGTATGGCATCCATCCTTGTTAAG